>JACQCY010000049.1 GCA_016201355.1 Candidatus Yonathbacteria bacterium
TGATAATGGGGGATGCGGGGCTTCGCCGCAGAATCATTTTTGTATTTGGCGCGCTCCTCGTCTTTCGTTTGCTTGCAAATATTCCTATCCCTGCCGCGGCAGGACACGACCTTACGGGGCTTTTAGCGAATAATCAATTTTTCGGTTTTCTTAACCTTCTTACCGGCGGGGGGCTTTCCGCTATTTCTATTGTGATGATTGGTGTCGGTCCCTACATTACCTCGTCGATCATTATGCAACTCCTCACGATGATGTCGCCTAAGTTCAAGGCAATGTATCACGAAGAAGGAGAGCTTGGGCGTCGTAAATTCACACAATATTCACGCCTCCTCTCTATTCCGCTCGCTTTTGTGCAGGGATATGGACTTCTTATTTTTCTTAGCAAACAAGGAATCATCTCCGGACTCACTCCGTTTGAGATGTTGACCAACACTATCATCGTGGCGGCTGGGTCCATTCTTCTTATGTGGATCGGCGAGCTTATTTCGGAATTTGGCATAGGGAATGGCGTTTCTCTCATTATCTTTGCGGGTATCGTTGCGAAGATTCCTCAGTCGGTGAGTCAGTTTATTTTTACCTATATTTATCCATCATTCGATCCGGGAGTCCTCTCTTCTCTCGCGGGGGTCGTCATTGCAACGGTCATCATCATTATCGCGGTGGTGTATATGACGGAGGCAGAACGCCCTGTGCCGGTAACCTATGCAAAGCAGGCGCGCGGGGGCAAAATGTCGAGTGGCGGAACAACCTATCTTCCTCTTCGGGTGAACCAAGCGGGAGTGATTCCGATCATCTTTGCGCTCTCTATTCTTGTTTTTCCAAAAATAATCGCCAACGCTTTGTCCACGACGGGGAGCGCGAATATTCAAGCGATTGCGGAGTTTATTAAAAATACCTTGGCAAATAACTGGATAAATGGAGTGCTTTACTTTGGCCTCGTCTTCATCTTTACTTATTTTTACACCGCTGTTTCATTCGACCCGGATGCCATTGCGACGAATTTACAGAAAAATGGCGCGTTTGTCCCGGGTATTCGTCCTGGAGCGCAGACATCGGCATACCTCTCAAAGATTTTGACGCGAATCACTCTTGTCGGCGCGTTATTTTTGGGAGTAATTGCCGTACTCCCCCTTGTTATCCAAGGCGTTACCGGCATATCGAGTTTTGCCATTGGGGGAACAGGGCTTCTCGTTGTTGTGTCGGTTGTTCTCGAGCTTGTTAAGGGGGTTGAGTCGCAGGTTTCGATGATGGAGTACTAGAACCATCTTTAATTTTTGCTACGCATTTTATAAATAATAATCACATGAATTTAGTCGCTAAGAAAATCTTTTTTACAAAAGGAGTAGGGGTCCACAAAGAACAACTGGCATCTTTTGAGATGGCTCTTCGTGATGCCTGCATAGAGTCTTTTAATTTAGTGACGGTTTCTTCAATTTTTCCGCCGAATTGTCAGAAAATTTCACGGGAAGAAGGCTTGAAAATTTTAAAACCGGGAAGCGTCGTTTTTTGCGTAATGGCGAGAAATGCCACGAATGAACCGAACCGTCTGATCGCCGCTTCGGTCGGAACGGCTCTGCCTCAAGACTCGAATCAATACGGTTATCTCTCGGAACACCATCCTTACGGTGAAAAGGCCGATAAAGCCGGAGAGTATGCTGAAGATTTAGCCGCCACGATGCTTGCCACGACCATTGGAATTCCGTTTGACCCTAATACGGCATGGGACGAAAGAGAACAGCTATATAAAGCATCGGGAAAAATTTTTAAGACATTCAATACAACACAATCAGCAGAAGGAAATAAAGACGGTTTGTGGACTTCCGTCATCGCTACTGCTGTATTTATAATGAAATAAGGGCCACTCGCCAAATCCTCCTTTTTGAGGTAATAAAAGTGGTATTTACCCCGGGGCAAGCCCGGTCAAAATGTATTCGCTTCGCTCACACATTTACCGCCCCAGAGGGGCGGGGTATTTTCAACCCTTATATTAGCTCATCGGCTCTGAAATAAAAAGGGTACTTTTCATTTCAGAGCCGATGAGCTAATAAATTTGCCCGAAGGGGCAAATTTTGCTATTATCCACTTAATGAATATAACCCCTCAAACAGTTATTTTTATCGGTCGCTCAGGAGCTGGAAAGGGGATACAATCAAAACTCCTCCAGAATTTTTTGAAAGATAGTACGCCGGATATTCCGGTACTTTATCTTGAGACCGGAGCTTGTTTTAGAGAATACATAAAAAGGGAAGGATACACATGGAATCGTGCTCGCGTGACTACTGAAACAGGGTTAAGACAGCCAAATTTCCTCGCGATATGGAGTTGGTCTCAATTTTTCATTGATAATATAAAAGGAGACAATCAACATCTTATCCTCGACGGTATCTCCCGAGCACTGAATGAGGCCGAAGCACTTTCTACTGCCTTTCTTTTTTATCATCGCAAAAATCCTATTGTTGTGTTTCTCGATATTTCAAATTCTTGCGCCGAAAGGAGACTCCGTCTCAGAGGAAGATCCGATGACCTTATAGTTGAGTCAATTGCAAGCAAGCAAAAATGGTTTGAGGAAGATGTGGTTCCCGCTGTTGAATATTACCGCAATAATCCAGATTATAATTTTTTAGAAATAGACGGGGAACAAGCCCCCGAGAGAATTCATCAAGAAATCATGAAGAAGCTTTTAGGTGTTAGCGGGAAAGGTGTTATGTGTTAGGGAATACAAAAAATGCATTTCCTAAAACCTAAAACCTAATACCTGCGCAACTTCCCTAACACCTAACACCCGCACCCTCCCCTATATGTCAAAACACGGAATGATTAAAACTCCCGAGGACATTGCTATCCTTCGCGAGGGAGGGAAAATTCTTGCAACTATTTTGAAGGAAGTGGGAGATGCGATCGTTCCCGGCGTGACGACAAAGTATCTCGACACCCTTGCAGAAACCTTGATCCGAGAACAAGGAGCAATACCTTCATTTTTAAATTATACTCCCGAGGGCGCGAAGACTGCCTATCCGGGGACGCTTTGTGTTTCGGTCAATGACGAGGTGGTGCACGGTATCCCCGGAGAACGAGTTCTTGAGGATGGTGATATTGTGGATATTGATCTCGGATTAGAATACCAAGGACTTTTTGTTGATATGGCGATGGCCGTACCTATTGGTGAGGTAGATGCTTCAGCAAAGAAACTTTTAATGGCAACACGAGAAGCTCTTGAGGCGGGGATTCGTGTAGCGCGCGCAGGGAATACTCTCGGTGATATAGGCTATGCGATAGAAGGAAAAGTTCGGGGATATGGTTTTACCGTGGTTGAAGAGCTCGGTGGCCACGGAGTAGGGTATGCTCCTCACGAGGAACCCCATATTGCGAACTACGGAGAGCAAGGAAAAGGAATGAAGCTCAAGGCGGGAATGGTACTTGCTATTGAACCTATCGTTAATGAAGGAACGCGTTTTGTTAAGTTGTTGCCAGATGGCTATACCTTTGTAACACGGGACCACAAACGCTCCGCTCAGTTCGAGCACACCATCCTTATTACCGATGGTGATGCTGAGATTTTGACGAAGGGGTCGTGATACTCGCTTAAACAGGAAAACTAAAAAGAAAATACACGAAGAGCTGACCCTAATGCACCACTTTCCAAGGTCAGCCCTTCGTGTATTTTCTTTTTAGTTTTCCTGTTATTTTATTTCTCCTACGATGTTGGCAAATGTCTCAGGGTTGTGTTCGGCAAAAGAAGCGAGGATTTTGCGGTCAATAATGATGTTCTTTTTTTTGAGCGCGGAGATGAACTTTGAATAAGAAAGACCGAGAGGGCGGATGGCGGCATTGATCTTGACGGTCCACAAACGGCGGAAATCAGCTTTTTTATCCTTGCGATGAGCAAAGGCATACGCTCCCGCATGCGCGATGGCGTCCTCGGCTTGCGCTTCTTTTTTGCTTCGTCCAAAACGGTATCCTTTTACTTGTGCTAGAATATTTCTGCGAGATTTTGCCGATGTTGTTCCTCTTTTAATTCTTGTCATTGTGGTAAATAGTTAATGATAAAATAATAAATAATGAATAGTTAATATTTCACTGTTCATTATTAGCTACTACACAAGTCCCGGCAAGAAACGCGCTTTTTCTTTGCTTGTCATTTTGAAGGAAACAATTCGTTTTCCTACAAGCTGGTCGGATCTTCGCGCTTTTGCGTTGAAATGGTTCTTCCCCGCAACGCGTCTCAATATTTTTCCTGTTTTTGTTACGCGCAATCGCTTAGTAAATGATTTGTTTGTTTTCATCCCGTTAGAGATAGGTTCTGCAGAAAATCTTCTGAATACTATCTATTAAAATAACTATCTGATAATGTTTGATATTTGTTCGCGATATTTTCGCAGAACCGTTAATTTTTATGATACTATCATTACTTCACCCTATTGTCCATCGTCTTGCGTTTTCATCAAATATATAACCCAATGACCTCTAACGGGATTCATATGGTTTATATTTCTGTTTATTTTTTTGAAGCGCGCTCGAGGGTGATAACAAGTCCTTTTGGTCCCGGAGAGGGTCCGTCTGCTATTTTATATTCTTCGCTGATGAGGGACAAGATTCTATTAAGGCGCTCTTTTTTAAATTCCATATCTGAATATTTTGAACGACCAGCAAGGAAGAGTCCTATTTTCACACGATTTCCTTCTTTGAGCCACTTGGATGCGTTTTTCGCTTTGAGCTCGAGGTCGTGTTCCGATGTACCGATTTTTACCTGCAATGACTTTGTTTCGGTACTATGAGAATGGCTCCGTGCTTCCTTTTGTTTTTTGTTTTGTTGGTACTGAAACTTGCCGAAATCTATTATCTTCGCTATGGGAGGTACCGCGACAGGGGAAATCTCAATAAGATCGAGACCGAGCTCTGTCGCTTTTGCAAGCGCCTGCGAGAGTGAAAGAACCCCCAAATTCTCGCCTGTTTCCGTGATGACACGGAGTTCTTTGGCCCTAATTTGGTGGTTGATTTTGAGTTTAGGATTCAAAGTATTAACAAAACCGCAACAAACATTTGCGGAGGTATCAGTAATATAGATTATTCTGGAACAAAAGTCAAACCACGATGGTTAAGCCGTTTTTTTGGAGGTTTTCACCACACAAAACCCCGCTTTAGGCGAGTTTTTGTGTGGTGAACAATACATTCATTTAGAACTTATTTCTCTTGATGTCCACCATCTTTTCTGTTGATTTTTCGCCAAAGCATTACTGATACAAGGATACCAACGATAATCCAAACAATGATGGCAAGGGTAAAAAGAATGCTCGTCCCTCCTCCATATCCCATCATTCCATACATCCCATATCCGTCAGTGTAGTCGTATATATGCGCGCTGGCAATAAGGGGAGCAAAAAATGACACTCCTAAAATTATGCGTAAAAATGTTTTCATAAAATTTGTATATTAAGCTAATAATTAAAATTATAGCATTAAAAAAGTTTTCCACACACATACCATCTTTATATTTCAAAAATTTGTTACACTATACATTATGAATAATATGGAAGAAGAGGCCTTTAAAACCATTCAAAAACAAGAAAAAGGAGATGGCTTGTCCACGGTTAGTTTCCCGGGAATATCTTTCGCTCCTCCCGATGCAGGGGAATCAATGACTTTCTCTTCTTTTGATGTTCGTGAAAAATGCGCATTCGTAGGGGTAGTGCTTGGGTGTATCTCAATTATTTCTTGGACGATTATCGTGTTAGGGATTGTGGTTTCTTTGATAGGAATTATTTTTTCGATTTTTGGTATCAAATCTCCTCGTTCAAAAATCGCTCGCACTGGCCTTATTCTTTCTCTTGCGGGAGGAGCCGCGACTATTTTATATATTGTGTTAATCTCTGCGGGAATAATCAATTATAATTATTTCACCAATGAATTTTGGGGAATACCGTCGGGGGGTGTGCAGGTGATTGAGTAGGACACTAAGGACGGTTTCAAATATGGAGGTGTAAATATGGAAGTGCGACCTCCATATCGATTCCCCCAATTTCGCACAATTGCAAAACCCCCGAAGGCGAAACGTCTTCGGGGGTGCAATTGTGGAGATGGGGGTCTCGGTCACGGATATTTTGTTCGCCGTCGCTCGCAAAATTCCGCGACCCCGGCCTCGTTGTCGTTCGTTGCTACTCACGACATACTCCGGCTTTCGATTCCCCACGAAACGCGCGCAGGCGCGTTTCTCCATCTCCACCGAAAAAACAAAAGGCGCCCTTTTGGGCGCCAATGTTTTTACCGGTGGAGATGGGGGGAATCGAACCCCCGTGCAGAAGATGTTCAGAAAAGGGTCTACAAAGTGTATCCTATTTTATTTCCTCGAAAGGAATTTAAAGAAAAAAGATATTAAATAGGCAACGCTCTTTTTTCTCGATTCTCTTTGTTTTGAAACCGTATCGAGTCAGTTACTGTTTCTATTCCGAAGTTTATATCACCCGCTTTTCGTATCGGAAGTCAGAAAAGACAAATGCAGTTTAGGCTAAAGCGTAAACTGGAGCGAAGTCGCTCGCCTTAAAGAAAGGTGAGACTACTGACCCCACTTTTGCAAGTACTGTGTTTGCAGTTACTTTTACTAGAGATTTTACGAGATCTCAAGTATTCTCGACTTTGCACTTTCCTGAGGAGATCTCCTGTCTAGGCCAATCATCCCCGTATAAAAACGAAAAACTGAAAACGAAAAATGAAAAACGGGATACCAAATACAAAATTTATCTTGTACCTTTAATATCTCTCAAGATGTCACGCTCAGCTTCGCGTTTTTTCAATGATTCGCGTTTGTCGCGAGTCTTTTTCCCTCGGACGACCGCGATTTCTATCTTGAGCTTTCGTTTTTTATTATACACCGCAATCGGCACTATTGTCAAGCCTTTTTTTGACTCATAATCCGCCAGTAGAGTAAGCTCTTTTTTCGTGAGAAGAAGTCGGCGATTTCGATTTGGGTCGTAACTCTCCTTACTATTCCCTGCTTGATAGGGTTGTATGGTCGAGCCGACGAGGAACGCTTCGCCTCCACGCACGACAATATGCGAACCTTCAAGACTTCCATGTTTTGCGCGGAGCGATTTCACTTCCACACCCAAAAGCTCAATACCAGCCTCGTATTTTTCAATGATTTCGTAATTAAAACGAGCCTTCTTGTTTTCAATAAGAGCCACATCAATATTTTAGCAGGATAAAGGATTTATTGACAATTTCCTGTTTTGCGATAATCTTAAAGAAGATTGAACTTTCAAGGAGGTGGCATATGCGAAGATTTTTTTTGGGAATATTTTACGGCGCAATTTTGGTAGCGCTTTTGGATGGGAGAATTTTAAACACATTCCATCCGGTCGTCCTCGCCATCTTAATCGTGGTGTGTGTGTTCTTCGGAGAAATTATTACTGATGAAGATTTTGTTGGTTGGTGATATTTCTCTGTGTTTCTGGAGGCAGTCGCTTGCGACTGCCTCTTTTGTTTCCTTCTGTGTCTTTTTTGTGTATACTGGTTTTATCATTTCATCATATGTCTAAAAATAACAAAAAAGGAAAAGAAGAGAAGAAA
>JACQCY010000007.1 GCA_016201355.1 Candidatus Yonathbacteria bacterium
TACCTTGCCGAGCTTGTGCGCAAATGGGAGATCACTCCAGAAAGCGCGCTCACCTACTCTTTTAATTCCAAAAGTCTTTCTCGTATTTTGCAGATGTAGAAAATCATATGCTTTTTATTTACAAAGCCGTTACGAAAGAGGGGATGGAAACAACGGGTGAAATTAACGCGCAGAATCAGGATTCTGCGGTTAATACGCTTCAGCGGAGCGGGCTCGTGGTCATTTCGGTGCGTTCGGGAGACAAAAAGAATTTTTTTGAATATGACATTGATATTTTTAACCGCGTATCGGTAAAAGAGGTGGCGATGATATCGCGCCAGCTCGCGACACTTTTCGAGGCTCATGTTCCCGCGCTTAAATCATTTCGTATCCTTGCTTCCGAGTCGGACAACCCTACGGTGATGAAGAAACTTACGGAGGTTTCCGATGATATCCAAAACGGTGTTGCTATTTCTGACGCGCTTTTCAAGCACCCCAGTATGTTTTCGGATTTTTATGTCAATATGGTGCGCGCGGGAGAAGAGTCAGGAAAACTTCCTGAGACATTTACTTCGCTTGCGAACCAACTTGAGCGTTCCTACGAGCTTCTTTCAAAGACACGCGGAGCGCTCATTTATCCGGCATTCATCATCTTCACTTTTATCGTGGTGATGATCCTTATGCTTGTGCTCGTCATTCCCAATCTTACGGATATTATTTTACAGAGTGGGCAGGAAGTGCCTTTTTATACCAAGATCGTCATTGGCACAAGTTCGTTTTTGATCAATTACGGAGTGCTCGCGCTCGTCCTCGTGGTCGCAGGAGTATTTTTCGTATGGCGCTATTCGCGCGGTACGACTTTTGTCGCGCATGCAAAATTATGGGTTCCGGGTATTGGAAATCTGTATCGCGCCGTGTATCTTTCCCGCATCGCGGACAATATGTACACGATGCTTTCAAACGGTATTTCAATGGTGCGGGGGATAGAGATTACGGCGAATATTGTGGGGAACGATATTTATAAGAATATTTTAATGGAAGCTGAGACGGCGGTAAAAGGAGGAATTCCGTTTTCGCTTGCGCTCAGTAACCATCCCGAGATTCCCATGGTAATGATACAGATGATCCGTGTTGGCGAGGAAACGGGAGAAATTGGCAATATCCTTGAAAAACTTTCCGTATTTTATAAACGAGAAGTAGATAATGCTATTAGTACGGTTGTTGCGATGATTGAGCCGGTAATGATTGTTGCTCTTGGTATCGGGGTTGGGGGAGTTCTTGCCTCGGTGCTCATTCCTATTTATCAGATTGCGGGAGGAATTTAAAAGTAGAAAATAGAAGCTAGTAAGTAGTAAGTAGAAGAAATTCTATTTTCTATTTACTACTTTCTATTTTCTGACTACACCTCTTGCGCTCAAAATAAAGGAGATGGTATACTATAGGGGTGCAGAAACAGGAAAGGGTGGTCGATGGCCATATCACTCTCTCAAAGATTATTATCAGTTTATTTAATTTAGTAATTTATGAATAAAAAAGGTTTTACACTTATTGAACTTTTGGTGGTTATCGCAATCATTGGTATCCTCGCATCAGTCGTTCTCGCATCACTTAACAGCGCGCGCTCAAAAGGTTCAGACGCGGCAATCAAAGGCGACCTTGCAGGCGTTCGCACGACTGCCGAGCTTGAGTATGATACTATTGGACAGAAATATAGTTCTACCGGCGCATGGGTTACAAGTAATGTCTGCTCAACGCTTTCTACAACAAATACAATTCTTCAGAATACGAGTATACAAACCGCGCTTAAGCATGCTAAGACGACAGCTGGCGCTGATTTTACTTGTAACATAGCTTCTGATGGGAGTGGATACGCTATTGCAGGCGCCCTTAAAACAACTGGCAAATATTGGTGTATCGATAGCACAGGACAGGCAAAAGGAACACAAGGTACGACGGGGACTACTGACTACACTGCAGTCTCCGGTGCGGCAACAGCAGCACTTACTGATGTTACGTCAGATGTAACTTGTAATTAGTATTAAGAACCAATCTACTCTTTCTCTCATCCTATAGGGAGAAAAGATGGTCGGAGAGAAAAGAGGAAGAAAAGAAGAAAAGAGGGTCAGGTACCCTTTTGCAAAACACCCGCCGTACGGCGGGTGTTTTTGTTTTGTGGTAAAATAACCATATGGATTTTTTGATACTTGTACCAGTATTTATTTTGGGAACCATTATCGGCAGTTTCCTTAATGTGGTGATTTATCGCTACAATAGCGGGCTCTCGCCTCTCAAGGGGCGTTCCCAGTGTTTTGCCTGCGGTAAGATACTTCATTGGTATGAACTTATCCCCATTGTAAGTTTTATTATAGAGCGAGGACGATGCGCAAATTGCAGAGTAAAACTTTCATGGCAATATCCTGTAGTCGAAATATTTTCAGGGATTATTTTTGTCGTGGTTTATGTGCTTGGCAAAACGCTACCAGAAACAATATATCTTCTCGTCATTTTTTCAACCTTACTCGTCATTGCCGTATATGATTTGCGACACAAAATTATTCCCGATGGGCTTGTTGCGTTTTTCGCGGTTCTTTCTCTCGTATGGTTTTTATGGACGACTGGTGTTTCGCGCGTTTTTTATTTCCCTCATTATTGGACGCTCATTGCGGGACCACTCCTGTTCTTCCCTTTTGTGGCTTTGTGGGTAATATCGAAAGGAAAGTGGCTCGGCCTCGGAGACGGGAAACTTGCGCTTGGGATTGGATGGTTCCTCGGCTCTGCGCTTGGCGGGTCAGCGATAATGCTCGCGTTTTGGATTGGCGCGGGCTTTGCCCTTTGCGCAATGGGCGCGCAAAGGGCAAAGCCCGAGTTCATAAAGTTTGTAAAGTTCATAAAGTCTATAAAGTCAAATACGAATGTACCCACTTTCAACTTTATGAACTTTAAGAACTTTACAAACGGGGCGGTATCTCACTTTTCATTGAAAAGTGAGATACCGTTTGGTCCGTTTCTGATTCTGGGCGTTTTCATTGTATACTTTACGAAGGTGAACTTCTTTGATGGGTCAATCAACCTTTTCTCACTTTTATAAATAGAATATGGAAAATAATAATGGAACACAAAACATGGAACATAGAACATGGAATAATCCAAGGTTCCGTGTTCCGTGTTCCGTGTTCCGTTCTTTGGGCTTCACTCTCATTGAATTACTTGTCACTATCGGTATATTTATTTTTATGACGAGTGTTGTCCTCGCGAAGTACCATTCATTTAGCACAAATTCCGATTTTGCAAATACGGTTGAGGGGTTGGTGCTCTCCCTCCGCGAAGCGCAGGTGTATGGAGTGGGGAGTAAAACAGCAGGAGATGTTATTATATGCGGTACCCCGCCATCTTCGTTTAATTGCTCATACGGAATATATTTATCAAAGATAGGAGGTTCAAATGGTTCCTATGTCATTTTTGTTGATGTTGATAAAGATGGTTTATATAATCCCGCTTTAGATACTATTGTGCAAACGGCCAACTTATGGGTTCCGTCGGGGATTTGGATATCAGATATTATGGTTAATAATATAAGCCAAGACACCCTCTCAATAACATTCAAACGACCTACCCCGGATGCTATTATCAATGGAGTGCCGGGGAATACTTCTGCGAGCATAACGATTCAAAAAGGAGCAGGGGACATTAATAAAAATATTATTAACATTACTTCATCGGGGCAGATATCAATACAATAAAATGCAAAATAATAATGGAACACAGAACATGGAACATAGAACATGGAATAATCCAAGGTTCCGTGTTCCGTGTTCCGTGTTCCGTTCTGGGGGGTTTACCCTCGTAGAGATGATTGTTTCCATCGGACTTTTTACGATTGTTCTTTTTATCTCCTCAAACGCTTTTCTCGCCGTCCTTAACGCCGATCGCAAATCGCGTTCTACGCGGATAGCGATGGATAGCTTGAATATTTCTCTTGAGGATATGGCGCGTAGGATTAAAACAGGGACTTCTTATTACTGTGGAGGAACAACATCAAGCACCGGGACGATGGATTGCTCGAGCGGTGGGACATCCATCGCTTTTACCGAACAAGACGGGATAACACGCACCGCATATCGTCTTGATGGTACGACAATCAAGAGACAGGTGGGAAACACGGGGGTAGAATTGCCCGTTGTCGCGTCGGAAATAATAATCAATAAATTAATATTTATCGTGAGAGGGTCTGATGCGAATGATTCTATCCAGCCCTATGTTACCATCCTCATTGATGGAGCAACAACAGGAAAGGTCACTTCCTCTTTTAATGTGCAAACAACCGTTACTCAAAGATCGTACGATATTTGAAAACTAAAAAATTAAAGCTAAAAATGAAAAAAGGATTCACATTACTTGAAACACTAGTTGCGATATCTATCTTGCTCATCGCTGTAGTGGCTCCTCTGTCAACGATTGGCGGATCACTTTCGTCCATCTTTACCGCGCGCGATCAGATGATTGCGGTGAATTTTGCGCAAGAAGGGATTGAAATGGTGCGGCAAAAGAGGGACTCAAATATGTTGAATGTGTGGAAAAATGGAGTGGGGAGTTGGGGGGACAATCTCTCGGCTGGAGAATATCTTATTGACGCGACTAATCTGAAAGGGAATGGTGCTCTTTTGTCATGTGCCACAAGCTGTGATGTGGGTGACAAGAAGTCAATCCGCCAAGATCAGGGAACAGGATTATTTTATCAAACAACTTCAGCTTCTCCCGGGGAAAATACTCAGTTTACCCGTAGTGTAAAAATTGAGGATGTTTCTTCTGTTGAGAAGACCGTTACTTCAACCGTCATATGGTCGGTCGGTGGAGTGACGAAAAAAGTAGAGGTTAAAGAATCAATGTTTGGCATAAATTCATAGTATGAACAATCAATATTCAATATTCAATATTCAATATTCTACCCAAAAAGGCGCTACACTTTTGATAGCCGTTCTTATGGCAAGCGTGATGCTTTCGGTTGGATTGGGGGTTTATCAGCGTACCTATAAAGAACTTTATTTTGCGTCATTTTGGAAGCAAGCGCAAATCGCTTTTGCGGCGGCGGACAGTGGGCTTGAGTGCGCGATGTATGTGGATCTACACCCACCTATTCTGCCCGCTCTTCCCACTTGTTTTGGTACGGTGTATTCTATTGTGATAACACCGCCGGGAGTGCCGGGAGTAGGAGGGGAGTTTGAAGCAAATACCTCCGGAGGGTGCGCCATCGTTACTATTACAAAGAATTCATCGCAACCTTTTACCACCATCGAGTCGCGAGGGTATAATGATGTGTGCGGGTCGACGAATCCTCGTCGCGTAGAGAGGGGACTAAGGATAGATTACTGATAATTTCTAATCTCAAATTTTTAATTTTTAAATCAATTTTAAATGTTCAGATGTTTAAAAATTTAGTAATTTAGATTTCATTTAACATTTAACATTTAAAATTAAGACCGATATGTCTTCTCTTTCTAAAAAAGATGCAATTTTGCGCCTTAAAAGACTTCGGGATACTATTGAACATCATCGGTATCTTTACCATACTTTTAATAAGTCTGAGATTTCACCCGAAGCGCTGGACTCGCTCAAGCACGAGCTCGCGGAAATAGAAAGAGAATATCCTGAACTCATTACTCCCGATTCGCCGTCTCAGCGCGTAGCAGGGAAACCTCTTAAGGAATTTAAAAAAGTAAAACATAGAGTGCCCCAATGGTCTTTCAATGACGCTTTCACTGAAGAAGATATGCGTGAATTTGACGCGCGGGTTAAACGATTTTTAAAAGATGATTATGCCCGCCAAGCCCCGCCCTTGGCAAGCTTGCCAAGGGCGGGGCTTGGCGGGCAAGTGAAGCCATCCTATACTTGCGAACTTAAAATTGATAAGCTTAAAATCGTGCTTTCGTATGAAAAGGGACATCTCGTCACTGGCGCAACGCGTGGTGATGGCAAGGTTGGCGAGGATGTGACGATGAATGTGCGCACCATTGAATCCATTCCCCTTGTTTTGGAACAGCCATTATCGCTTATTGTTGAAGGAGAAGTTTTTATGTCCAAGAGCGAGTTTGAAAGACAAAACAGAGAACGCGCGAAGCGGGGCGAGGAGCTTTTTGCCAATCCGCGCAATATTGCCGCTGGTTCAATGCGCCAGCTCGATCCACGCATTGCCGCCGCGAGAAGATTACAAGCATTCATTTACGATATTGGAAGTATTGAAGGAACTTTTCCTAAAACGCAACAAGGGGAACTTGAGTTTTTGAGTGAACTCGGTTTTAAAATAAATTCTCATTTTAAATTATGTAAGAATATTGAGGAGGTCATCACCTTTTGGAATGTATGGAAAAAGAGATCTCAAAAAGAGGATTATTGGGTCGATGGGGTTGTGGTAAAGGTAAACGAAAAAGAATATCAAGATATTTTGGGCTATACGGGCAAAGCCCCACGGTTTGGCATAGCGTTCAAGTTTCCCGCTGAACAAGTAACGACCATTGTGATCGATATTGTTTTACAGGTAGGACGCACAGGGGTGGTGACACCCGTCGCTCATTTGCGCCCTGTGTCCGTCGCGGGATCAACCGTGTCACGCGCAACGCTCCATAACGAGGATGAGATTGCGCGACTTGATGTGCGCATTGGCGATACGGTCATTCTCCAAAAAGCGGGGGATGTGATTCCCGATATTGTATCCGTGGTAAAAGAGATGCGTACGGGTAAAGAAAAAAAGTTTATTTTTCCTCAATTTGTAGAAGACTGCGGTGGAGCGATTGAGCGTATCCCGGGACAAGTAGCGTATCGTTGTGTTAATAAAAATTCTTTTGCGCAAAAACGGCGCAAGTTTTATTATTTTGTCTCAAAAAAAGGATTTGATATTGACGGATGCGGACCAAAGGTTATTGACGCTCTCCTTGATGTGGAACTTATTGGCGCTTATGACGACTTATTTACCTTAAAAACTGGAGACATCCTCACCCTCCCGCGTTTTGCTGAAATTTCAGCGAAAAATCTTATTGAAGCAATCAATAAAGCGCGTACCATTTCGCTGGGGAAATTTTTGACCGCGCTTTCTATAGAACATGTGGGAGAAAAAACCGCGCACGATATTGCAAATGCTTTTGGAAGTATTGAAAAAGTGAGGAGAGCGTCATTTGGAGATTTTAACGCAGTGTATGGGGTTGGGGAAGTTGTGGCGCGCTCACTTGCGGATTATTTTGCCGACCCGCATCATTCTGATCTCTTGGACCGACTCCTTGTTTATGTAAAAATAGAAAATAGAAAATTGAAAATAGAAAATAGAAAACTCTCCGGTAAAACCTTCGTTCTTACGGGAACGCTTTCCTCAATGAGCCGTGATGAGGCGAAAGAAAAAATCCGCGCTCTCGGGGGAGAGGTTGCCGAAAGCGTATCTTCAAAAACAAATTTTGTGGTAGCAGGGGAGAATCCTGGCTCAAAATACGATAAAGCGCGTAAACTTGGCGTACGGGTACTTTCCGAAACGGAATTTTTGAAGATGTTTTGATAGATCGGTGTCAAATACTTTGAATTCAAGGCAAATAATTTATCCCCTTCTTTTTTATTTACTAAAGAAGAACGCGACGGTATAATGAATAGAAGAGATATAGTAGAATAGTTTAAAATTTTTATGGAATATTCAAATAAAAGAATGACGGTGATGGTGGCGGTTTTTATAATCTTGATTGTGGGAGTTTCTGTTTATATTGTCAAAGACAGAAGTTTTTTTGACACAATAATAAATCAAATACGAGGACAAAAGGATGTGGTAATGGGTATTGAAA
>JACQCY010000054.1 GCA_016201355.1 Candidatus Yonathbacteria bacterium
CAGAAAAACTTTCACAACTGCCGAAAAGAGTTTTGAAGACGCTCACACGCGATAGGGGTAGTGAAAATCGCGGGTGGCAAGAAGTCGAACGCGCGCATGGCTTGAAAGTATTCTTTGCCCATCCATACTGCTCTGGTGAACGCGGAACGAATGAAAATACAAATGGCCTCATCAGAAGATTCTTTCCAAAGAAAACAGACTGGAGTAAAGTCTCCGATGATGAGATCGAGCACGTCGAATATCTAATCAACACACGGCCACGCAAACGACATGGCGGACTTACGCCAGTTGAGGTATTCTTTAAGACAACAGGTGTTGCATTATATTCTTGAATCTACATCTGTATGAACCCTGACTTCAAAAGAGCGCACTTTACTTTTTTGTCTTCTTGCGATATATTACTTATGGTAATATAGTCATTGCAGTCATTAATCGCAAGCATGCGGGTCGCGGATAATCTCACCTATGATAATCAATAGGTGAACCCGAGATCCTTTTTCCCGCTTTGCCGATATTATGGGTAAGCGGGATTTTTAATATTATGTCAGAATTAGAAAAAGAGAAATTAGTAGAAATAGCGCCGTCCCTTATGACGAGTCTGATGGAGGAGGAGAGAACTCAGCCCGAAATTGATTCGCTTGTCGAGGGGCCTGTGTTAGGTATTCAAAAATCAAATGTTTATATCAATCTCGCGCCTTTTGGAACGGGGATCATTTATGGAGCGGAATTCATCAATGCGCGCGATATCATCAAAAAATTAAACATCGGCGATATCATTACGGCGAAAGTCGTTGATATGGATAATAAGGATGGATATATCGAGCTCTCCCTCAAGGAAGCGCGCCAAGCTCTCATCTGGACCGAGGCGGAAGAAGCAATCAAGAAAAAGAAGGAACTTGAGATCACCGTAAAAGACGCCAATAAAGGCGGTCTTATTGTAGAGTGGCAAGGTATCCAAGGATTTCTTCCCGCATCACAGCTTAAAAGCGAACACTACCCTCGCATTGAGGATGGCGATAAAAACAAGATTTTGAACGAACTCAAAAAACTTGTTGGGCAAAAGATGTCAATGATCATCATCTCCGCTTCTCCAAAAGAAGGGAAACTCATCTTTTCTGAAAAGGAACAGGGGCAAGCTACGGTTAAGGAGAAGCGCGAGCTTTCAGGAAAATATTCAGTGGGTGATGAGCTTGATGGAGTCATTTCTGGTATCGTTGACTTTGGTGTCTTTGTAAAACTTGAAGATGGGATTGAAGGTCTCGTGCATATCTCAGAGATCGGATGGGGGCTCATTGATGATCCGCGAAAAATATTCAAACTTCACGAGAAAGTACGCGTAAAAGTTATTGAAATAAAAGACGGGAAAATCTCTCTTTCAATCAAGGCTCTCAAAGATAACCCATGGAAGGATGCGGAGAAACGCTATAAAAAGGGTGATATCGTAATGGGTGTTGTGATTAAATTCAATCCCTATGGAGCGTTGGTATCTCTTGAAGAAGGAGTTGCCGGCCTCGCGCATATCTCAGAATTTGAGACCGAGGAGAATCTCAAAAAGACTCTTGAGCTCGGAAAGACCTATTCTTTCTCCATTGCTTTTTTTGACCCTAAAGAACAAAAGATGACGCTGTCGTATAAGAAATAGCGGAATAGTAAATAGTAAAATAGTAGAACAATAAATAGCAAAATGAAAACAGCGCCTTAAGGCGCTGTTTTTGGTTTGCTATTTCCTATTGACCAACAACTAATTCACCTCTCCTGTTGCTCTCTCGCGACCTTTTGTGAGAATGAGATTGAGAACATCAGCGCCTTTTTTGGTAACTTTTTTCAGCGCATCGATTTCCGAATTTTTTAATGGGCCGATAATAAAGTCGAGGAGAGCCTTTTCATCTTTCGGCTTACGAAGTTTACTTGAAAGGGTTGTCGGACAAATGCCGATACGAAGGCGCGCAAAAGCAGGTGTTTTGAGCGCTTTAATAATGGATTCCAATCCTTTGTGTCCGCCCGAGCTTCTATTGAAGGATATTTTCATCGCGCCGAGAGGCAGGTCAATATCATCATAGACCACGATCGTTCGTTCGGCATCTTTTTTGTTTTTTACAAGAGGAGCCACGCTCTTTCCGGAAACATTCATAAAATTATCCGGCTCTACCAAGATGATTTGGTCTTTTCCCATTATATTTTTAGAGACGAGCGCTTTTATTGCATTGTCCCTCTTCCATTCAGGAAAATTATTTTTCTTACGAAAGACCTCAAGCGCCATACGACCAGTATTGTGTCGCGTATCAACATATTCCTCTCCCGGATTTCCTAATCCAACGATGATGTATTTCATTTTGTAATTATGCCACACATTCATCCTTTGCAGCAAGTGTGTTATTATCCTATTATAATAGTAATTTGATGGACAACGAAAATAATCCCTCACCATCTCGATTGGAGACAATACCACGACACTCTTTTTTCAAAGAGGTGGTGGAAACTGTTCGCTTTATTTTTATCGCGCTCATCATCGTTATTCCTATTCGTTTTTTCATTGCCCAGCCCTTCATCGTGTCGGGCGCATCAATGGACCCGACATTCACGGATGGGCAGTACCTTATTGTTGATGAAATTTCCTATCGTTTTAATGAACCGGCGCGCGGAGATGTCGTGATCTTTAAATACCCAAAAGATCCCCAAAAATATTTTATTAAACGAATCATCGGACTCCCCGGAGAAAAAGTGGTAATCAATGAACACGGAAATGTTTTTATTCATCAAGTAGGAAGCGAGGGAACGGTTGCTTTGAAAGAGCCCTACATTCATTTCCCAAAAAATGAGTCTGCGGAGCGCGAACTTGGCGCTGATGAATATTTTGTTATGGGGCAGTTATGATTCCCGTATGTGGGGTCCGGTAAAGAGAGACCTTCTTGTGGGCAAAGCTCTGGTTAGACTTTTCCCTTTTACTCAAATAAACATCTTCCCTGGCGAGTTTAGACAGATGAATTAAAACGCAAATGACTGATAAAAAAGAAAAACCAAAGAAGATACGGGAGGAAGATATTGCAAGCCCCAAAGGTATGCGCGATTTACAGGGTCGTGAATATTATGATTATCAAGGGTTTTTTGAAAAAGCATCCGAGGTTGCTCTTTATTACGGTTTTAACCCCATTGAGACCCCTATCCTTGAGCGCGAAGCAGTTTTTACTTCCAGTCTGGGTATTGGCACGGATATTCGCGACAAAGAGATGTACTCGCTCAAAACAAAAGGAGGAGATCATCTCGTAATGCGTCCCGAGGGTACGGCAGGGATAATGCGCGCCTATATTGAAAATGGGATGCAGGCGCTTCCTCAGCCGGTGATGCTCTATTATTACGGTCCGTATTTTCGTCACGAAAATCCTCAACGTGGTCGCTTGCGCGAGTTTCGTCAGTTTGGGATCGAGGTCATCGGTTCGTCAAAAAGCATCATCGATGCGCTTGTTATTCGCACAATCGTGATCATCTTGAATGAAGCTGGGTTCAAAAATCTTTCCATAGAAGTTAATTCTATCGGAGACAAGGAATGTCGGGGCCCTTATTTGCGCGAGCTCACGAGCTACTACAAAAAACATATTTCCGGTCTTTGCTCAAATTGCAAAGAGCGTATCAAATCTAACCCTCTTCGTCTCTTGGATTGCAAAGAATTTTCTTGTCAGGAGATCAAGGGAGGCGCCCCTGCCCCCCTCTCTTCTCTTTGTAATAATTGTCGCAGTCATTTCAAAGAAGTCATTGAATACCTCGAGGCAATGAGTATTCCTTATACCATAAACAATTATCTTGTGCGCGGACTTGATTATTACACGCGTACGGTGTTTGAAATTATGGATACCACCCCCGATGAACAAGGAAAAGTGATTTCTCTTGCTCTTGCGTCAGGGGGGCGCTATGACCTCCTTGCGCGCGCTCTCGGTTCAAGAAAAGATGTTCCTTCGGTGGGAGGTGGTATCGGTGTCGACCGCGTCATTCAATCCGCTTCTCACAAATCTCTCGATCCGCGCATTCTCAAAAAACCAAAAGTGTATTTTATTCAATTGGGGAGTGAGGCAAAGTTAAAAAGTTTCGGTATCATTGAAGTGCTACGCAAGGCGCATATTCGCATTGCGCAGTCGCTTTCGAAAGACAGTCTTGGTCAACAGCTTGCCATCGCGGAACGAAATGGCGTGGCGTACAGTATTATTTTCGGACAAAAAGAAGCGATGGATGATACGGTCATCGTCCGTAATATGGGTACGCGATCTCAAGAAACTGTAAAACTCAAAGATCTCACCGAATTTGTTAAGCACTTGAAAGAAGAGCTAAAATAGGCGTCTGAATTTGCGTATATAATATATTTATGTTAAACTACCGAATAATATGCCAAAAGTAATAGTAGAAGTTAAAAAGAATGATAATGAAAACGCCGTCAGCCTCATTCGTCGTTTTACAAAACGCGTTCAGGGGGCGGGGGTTCTCCGTCGTGTTCGTTCTCTCCGCTGGGCAGAGCGCAAGCCATCACCTTTCAAAGTAAAGAAAAGCGCGCTTGTGGTGCTTGCAAAACGCAAAGAATATGAGCTTTTGAAGAAACTCGGCAAACTTCCTCAAGAGAAGAAAAGAGCAGGACGCTAATGTCATTCATCATCAAAAATCTTACCAAAGGCAAGCTTCCTCGCTTGCCTTTTGTCAAAATAGCGGTTGCGGCGCTCGGGAAAGAGTACGAAGGTTCTTTGGTTGTGGTAAATTCTCGCCATCAGCGCGAGCTCAATCGTGTTTACCGAGGGAAAGATACGGACACCAATATTCTCTCCTTCCCTCTCGAAAAAGATGCGGGCGAAATTTTTCTTGATCTTGCAAAAGCGCGCAAGGACGCTCCTCTTTTTGAACGCTCGTATTCCAACTTTGTCGGTTTTCTTTTCATCCACGCGCTCTTCCATTTGAAAGGTTTTGACCATGGTGCTATAATGGAAACACAGGAGCAGAAAGTCCGCAAAATTTTTAGAATATAGAATCTCTCCTTGGAGCTACCAAGAGCGCGCTCTTTTAGAGTGATGCATTAAGGTACGCTCTTGGCAACTTCCTCTCCTGTTTAAAATTTGTAATTTAAAATTTAAAATTCTTGATTATGCGCCCCCCCATTAAACGAATAGCTACAGGAATAGATGTTGGTACTCATTCTACTCGTGTCGTTATTATGGAACATATCAAGGGCAATGCTCCGCGGGTCATCGGTACGGGGCTTTCAGAAACACACGGACTTCGTCACGGGTATGTCGTCAACAAGGAGGAGGCTCTGAAAAGCATAAAATCCGCAATTACCGATGCTGAAAAAATGGCGGGGGTTACCATAAAGAATGTCCTCCTCTCGGTTGGCGGAGTGAGTTTAGATTCAGCAATTTCGCATGGTACCACTACGATCTCTCGCGCTTCGGGTGAAGTGATGGCGCAAGACCTTAGGAAAATAGAGAATGAAGCGGAAGAAAATCTTACCCACACCGCAAACAAGAGGATTATCTACCGTATCCCTCTTCGTTATAAACTTGATAATAAAGAAGTTCTTGGAGATCCATGCGGATTGGTGGGGAGCAAGCTTGAGGTTAAGATGTTTTTTGCCACTTGTTTGGAGCATCATCTGATTGATATTGTAAAAATCATCGAAGATTTGGGGATTGAAGTTTATGAAGTGGTCCCCTCTCCTATTGCGGCGGGACAAGTTGCACTCACTAAAAAACAACGGATCGTGGGCTCTGCATTGGTAAATATCGGCGCAGAGACGGTGTCTATCGCTGTTTTTGAAAACGATATTCCCATTTCGCTTCAAGTGTTTCAGCTTGGATCGACCGATATAACCAATGACATCGCTATTGGACTGAAGATACCTCTCGAAGAGGCAGAGAAGATGAAAATAGAAAGTGGTAGTCTTTTGGTAAAACAAAAGACCTCGCGCGCGCGCGCTAAAGATAAACTTGATGATATTATCGAAGCGCGTTTGTGTGATATTTTTGAGCTTGTTGATGCTCATTTAAAGAAAATAGGAAGAAACGGACTTCTTCCCGCAGGGATTGTTCTTACAGGAGGAGGTTCGGGGATAGCTACAATTGAAGACATCGCAAAGGCGGTGCTCAATTTACCTTCTTCTGTTGCGCGCCCCACAGCGCTCTTGAATACGAATAAACATTCTATTAAGGACTCTCTGTGGCTTGTGGCCTATGGGCTTTGTTTGTACGGGTTTAACAATCAAAAAGAACCAAACAAGACGAGTATTGATGATATCATTGAGAGCCTTAAAAGCTTGATGAAACCATTCTTGCCGTAAGAGGTAGAAAATAGTAAGTAGAAAGTAGTGAATAGAATAGACACAAAAATTCTATTTCCCACCCCCCCCTTCTACTTTCTATTTACTACTTACTATTTTCTACCCTCATATTTGTAATCCACCCCTTCTTTTGGTATTCTGTTTGTATTCAAAGGAAATTTTAATAGATTAAACATAATAATTGTATGCCAAAGATCGAACCTGAAGTGGAAGCATTTGCCCGTATCAAAGTCATTGGGGTTGGTGGCTCTGGAAAAAATGCCGTCAACCATATGATAAACTCAAAAATCAAAGGAGTTGAGTTTATTGTTATGAATACTGACGCTCAAGATCTTCATAATTCTCTTGCTCCAAAAAAGATTCATATTGGGAAAAATCTCACGCGGGGACTTGGTACGGGGATGAATCCTGAAATCGGTCGCAAGGCGGCGGAGGAGAACAAAGAAGAGATTCAGGGAGTTCTCAAAGGAGCAGATATGGTGTTTATCGCTTGCGGTATGGGTGGAGGGACGGGTACGGGCGCGGCTCCTATTGTCGCTGGTATCGCCAGAGAGCAGGGCGCGCTCACCATAGGTGTCGTAACCCGACCATTTTCTTTTGAGGGGGCTCATCGAAGCAAACTTGCCAATCAAGGGCTCGATGAACTTCGCAAACAAGTCGATGCGCTCATTGTCGTCCCCAATGACAAAATCATAAGCACGACAAACAAAGACACAACCTTTAAGTCTGCTTTTATGATGTGTGATAATGTGTTACGGCAGGCTGTCGAAGGGCTCTCTGACCTCATTACCACCCCGGGAGTCATTAATGTTGATTTTGCGGACATTCGCTCCATTCTTTCAAATGCCGGCTCCGCGCTTTTGGGTATCGGTTCTTCAACGGGAGAAAACCGAGCGCAAGAAGCGGCTCTTATTGCAATCAATTCCCCCCTCCTTGATGTTTCGGTTGCAGGAGCAAAAGGGATACTTTTTGCTGTTGCTGGTGGAGACGATCTCCGGATGCACGAGATTCAAGAAGCAGCGAAAGTTATTACCGACTCAATAGATCCTGAGGCGCGCGTCATCTTTGGTGCTATTCGTGATGAAAAACTCAAGAAGAATGAAATAAAGATCACCGTTATCGCATCAGGTTTCCCTGAAGGAAATCAAAAGAAAGACCTTTTTTCAGGGACAATAAAGACGCAAGGTTCTTCCCCTCTGGGAGACCGCGAGAAACGCGAGATTCATAATAGTTTCATTGAGAATAATCCCAAAAAAGACGAGGCTTCTAAAAAAAATAATGAGGGAAATGTTCCTGTCGTTCAACAAAAGACAATCGGGGCAAATAAAGAAAAAGAACCTGTTGCCGTTATTGACCTTGAGAATGAAATGAATGAGGAATGGAGCGCCGTCCCCGCTTTTCTTCGCAGGAAGAAATGATTACATAGAGAAGTTATCAATAAGGGCGGGTCTTTTAATGCAGATAAGAATTTTAAGTTTTAAATTTTAAATGAATATCAAATGATTTAATTTTAAAACTTTTAGACATTTAAAATTGATTTAAAATTTAAAATTTGTCATTTAAAATTTGCTTAAAAACCTGCCCTTGGTAATCTCTATTTAAAAATTAAAATTTTTATGATCTATGATCTCATTATTATTGGTGGAGGCCCCGCAGGATCGGCAGCTGGCGTATATTCTGCACGGAAACGATTGAAATCTCTGCTCATTACGGGTGAATTCGGAGGACAGTCGTCTGTTTCTGCCGAAATTCAAAATTGGATTGGCACCACGGCAATATCAGGAGAAAAACTTGCAAAGGACTTACGCGCTCATGTAGAAGCGTATGCAGGAGATGTCCTCGCGGTTCACGAGGGTGAATATGTGAAGAATGTAGTAAAAAATGACGATGCGACAGTTTCTGTTGCAACCGATAAAGGATCATACACCGCAAAAGCGCTCCTCGTTGCAACAGGAAGCAACCACCGAAAGATTACTGTCCCCGGCGCCGATAGGTATGAGCATAAGGGTATTACCTATTGCGCATCATGCGATGGTCTCCTCTTTTCCGATATGGATGTTGTGGTACTTGGCGCGGGAAATGCCGCTTTTGAAACAGCCGCGCAACTTCTCGCTTATTGTAAAAGTGTGACTTTGCTCCATCGCGGAGATTCTTTCCGCGCAGATCCCATTACGGTAGAAAAGATATGCGCAAACCCAAAGATGCGCGTGATTAAAAACGCGGAGCTCCTTGAGGTAAAAGGCGGGGCGATGGTTTCTTCTTTTATCTATAAAGATAAAATTACGGGTGACACGAAGGAAATTCCCACACAGGGCATTTTTGTTGAGATTGGACAAATCCCAAACACTTCATTTGTAAAGGATGTTGTTGTTATGAATGAACAGGGGCAGATTGTCATTGATCCGCGCACGCAAAAGACGAGAACTGCGGGTATTTGGGCGGCAGGAGATTGCACGGACATTCTCTACCATCAAAACAACATCGCGGCAGGAGACGCCGTCCGCGCGCTAGAGAATATTTACCAGACGATACAGTAGAGAGTTGGAGGAGACAGAAAACCGCCGTTCGTTTTTAACGAATCGGCGGTTTACATTAAACACCTGCAAAAGTATTATATTCAGACATCGTGTATTCGGACATACGATGTCCGAATACACTGGTGGGCGATAAGGGACTCGGTCACAAATAAATTTCTGCTAAAATTTTTCGCGACCCCGACTCACTCGCCTTCGCGAGTTCCGTCTTTCAAATCCCTTATCGCCCACAAACAATAGTCGCCAAATGTTACACATTTGTCTCCTTTGTTTGTGGGCGATAAGGGATTTGAACCCCCGACCTCTACAATGTCAATGTAGCGCTCTAACCAGCTGAGCTAACCGCCCGTTGATTTTTAAATCCAATCTACCTGAGTATATTCTTTTTGGCGACAAAAATCAAAAAATGACCCGCCTTTGAGCGGGTCATTTTTTGATTTTACTTTGGAACAAACTCTATTTCAATTCATCTTCGAGTTTCATAACATTTCCCATCGTATCTGCGTCAACACCTTTAGGAGCAATATTATCGACATCTTTTATTAGGTCATTCATTTCTGTGTGCATCTTCCCCATTCGAGGAATAGGCATTCCTAATTTTCTCAATCCTTCGAGCTCGTTCTCGTTGTCTTTCGTTTCTTGTTCTACTCGATTTTGCGCTTCTTGTCGCTTTTTTCCGGAAATAGCCTCGAGCGCTTCATCGTGCCCTCGCGCGCTCTTTTCCATAACTTTCTGAATCGCTTCCTTTGCTTGCTCGGGAACTTTTTCATAGACTTTTGCGAGTACTGCTTGGTGTCGCGCAGTAAGTCCTGCTATTTTTTCTAAAAGAGCATCAGTATCTGTACCCTCTAATTTTGCCTCTTTCGTATCTGTTAACGCTTCATCAATTTGTTCTTGGTATTTTTCAGTTGTCGTCTCCGCTTTGTCCAATACTCCATTATCGGCGAGCGCTTTAGATTCTGCGAGTCTCTCTGAGGCTAGTTCGAGGTGTCTCTCTACCTTTTTTACTTTCCCAAAAGTAAAAAAGGTTCCTATTCTTTCGGATAAAGTATCAAAGAAGTAAAATGGACTATCGGGAAGTATTCCTGCTTCTTTGGTATCCAGAGTCTGCGCGCTCACTGTCCCTACTGCTAAAAAGAGGGTAAGAAGTGTTCCTAATAATATTTTTTTCATAATAATTTAGAATTAAATTTACTGATAATTTTACCTGTTTTCTTGCGCACATAACATCTTCTTTACCTAGAATTATTATACCATAAATAAGTTGCCTAATAGCAAGGTGTTTACTTAGAAAGTCACTGTCTGCGCTTTATTTCCGCGGTCTGGCGGAGATGAGAGGATTTGAACCTCTGGTACGGTTTCCCGCACGGCGGTTTTCGAAACCGCTGCCTTCAACCACTCAGCCACATCTCCAATATATTTCAAATTGTCACTCCCGTTTCTTTATATTCTTTATAATGCATTAATCCTAGCACTTTTTTGCATTTTTGACAAAAATTGATATACTGGGCAAGTTCTTTTCGTTTAAATGATTTTTAGTGTATTTCATTGGCTCTATCGTCTATCGGCTAGGACATATCCTTCTCAAGGATAGAAGCGGGGTTCGATTCCCCGTAGAGTCACAAAAATAATGAGCAATTTGTCGAAAGAAAGTTTTCTCACTATGATATAATACTCACTATGTACTCAATTATTCTCACTTCACACATCATCGGCGCCGTTATATTTTTTGGCGCAAGTCTCACTACTTTTTTTAGCTATATCAGACCTTACTCTGTGGAGACTTATCGCAGACTCGCGCCCGGTGTTTCCGCTCTCCTCTTTGGTGAATTTGCTTCGGGGACGCTCCTTACCGCTATCACCTATAAACCTATCGATTATTTCAATCTCTGCGGTTTTATCGCTCTCTATACATTCATTGCGCTCGCGACTTTTTTTGTTTTAAGAAGAAGACTTAGGGATGCAGAAAAAACTCTCCCCTCTTTTGTGTACACATTTTCATTTGCGGGAATTATCGCGCTCCTCTTTGCTTTTATTTAAAGACCACCCGCTACTTTAAGCCGTGCTCGTTGAAACATTTTGTGTATTCTTTGTCTGCTACTTTGATATGATGGGCAATCCAATCCCTGACAAAATTTTCCACTTCCTCACTGATTAAAGTATTCCCTTGAAGAAATTGCTTAAAAAACTCGCGCACTTTGTCTTCGTAGAATTTGTGCTGGCTTTCGTGATCCTCTCTTTTTTCATATCCAAAATCTTTGAAATATTTTTCTTCAGTCTTGAAGTGGAAATCAACATAGGAGAGTAAGTCCTCAATCGTATGTTCAAGGTTTGCTCTGTCTTCGTGAAATGCATTGATAAAACCAAAGAGCTCTTGGTGTTGTTTATCAATAAGGTCTACTCCTACGCTAAATGATTCGTCCCATGTTATAAAAGCCATATTCAATTCATTGTACTATCTTGAGAAAATCAAGCAAGCTGGTGAAGAAAGTCAGGTTTTGATATGATGCCCCTATGCGAATATTAGCTATTGAAACAAGTTGTGATGAAACGGGGATTTCTATCATCGAGACGGAGAAAACTACCCCATTTGAAGAAGTAAAAGTGCTTGCAAACACCCTCTTATCCCAAGCGAGTTTGCACGCCGAGTACGGAGGGATATTCCCTTCCCTGGCGCGTCGTGAACATTCTAAAAATATCATACCGCTCCTTGTTCAAGCGCTCACTTCGGCGGGGCTTGCTCACCCCCTGCCTTCTCCTCGCATTCTTGAAGAAAAAGAAGAAGACACGCTTGCTCTGATTCTTAAAAAAGAAATGAGGCTTTCTGCAATGTTCCATTCAGATATTCTCGCTCTTGAAACGCCCCCTATTGATGCTATTGCGGTCACGAAAGGTCCCGGGCTAGAACCTGCGCTTTGGGTTGGTATCAATACCGCGCAAGCGCTCGGCGCGCTTTGGAATGTTCCTATTATTCCTATCAATCATATGGAGGGACATATTGTCGTTGCGCTCCTTACCCCCTTCACACCTAAAACCTATCGCCTAACACCTCTCGTATACCCCTCTCTCGCTCTCCTTATCTCTGGCGGACACACTGAACTTGTCTTAGCGCGCGGTATGGGGGATTATGAAATCCTCGGACAAACACGCGACGATGCGGTGGGCGAAGCATTTGATAAGGTTGCGCGCATGCTCGGACTTCCCTACCCCGGAGGTCCTGAAATTTCAAAACTTGCCGAGACCGCTCCTGTGGCAAAAATTCCTCCCTATCCGCTCCCCCGCCCGATGCTTAAAACAGACGACTTTGATTTTTCTTTTGCGGGACTCAAAACTGCCGTGCTTTATACTTTGAAAAATATTATAAATCCCACCCAAGAAGACAAAGCATCTATCGCAAAAGAGTTTGAGGATTCGGTTACCGAAATACTTATTACCAAGACATTAAACGCGGCGGTAGAATATAAGGTAAAAGAAATTATTCTCGGTGGAGGGGTTACCGCAAATAAAAAAATCCGCGAGGCGTTTCAAAAAATGGTTGCGGACAAACTTCCCGACGTAAAACTTTTCATCCCTGCACGCGACCTCTCAACCGATAATGCGCTGATGATTGGCATTGCCGGGCTCATTCGCTTTAATGAAACAGCAAACGATATCGTCGCCGAGGGACACCTCCGTCTCGCAGAAAGGATTGATGTTAATTTTTGAATATATCTTCATTCAAATTAATGTAAGTAAATTATATCAAGCGCTTGGAAAGGGCGCAGACAACTACAGCCACACTTTGAACTTTTGTACATAGAGCGTTTTTGCTATTTGCACCAAGACAAAATAGCCAAGGAGTGTCGCCGCAAGCAAGGGAAAGTAACTCATTGGCAACCCTTGCAATCCCACACTTCTCCCGAGAGCGCTAAATGGTATGATAATTCCAATAATCATAATGGCAATTGACATCAGGACAACAGGCGTTGTCGCTATGCTTTGAATGAAGGGGATCTTCTTGGTGCGGATCATATGGACAATAAGTACCTGTGAAAGTAGCCCTTCAATAAACCACCCGGATTGGAACAATGATTGCATCGCGGGAACATTGGCGCTGAACACAAACCATAATATCAAGAAAGTTACCATATCAAAAATTGAGCTAAGAGGACCGATAGAGAACATAAATCGCGTAATCCCGAAAGCATCCCATTTTCGCGGGATTAACAAGAAATCTTTATCCATTCGATCCCACGGAACAGATATTTGCGAGATATCATAGAGAAAATTTTGGATCAAGATATGAACGGGGAGCATTGGTAAAAAAGGCAGGAATGCGCTTGCTATGAGAACAGAGAGCATATTCCCAAAGTTTGAACTTGATGCCATCTTTATATATTTTATGATATTTCCAAAGACCATCCTCCCCTCTATTACCCCACGACTCAAAATATGCAGGTCGTTTTCCATAAGGATGATATCTGCCGCCTCTTTCGCAATATCGACTGCCGTATCTACCGATATTCCCACATCCGATGCGCGCATAGCGGCGGCATCATTGATTCCATCACCCATAAAGCCAACGGTATGCCCTTTGCTTCTGAGTGCTTGGATGATGCGCGCTTTTTGCATGGGTTCGATTCTTGCAAATATGGTTGTTCGTTCAGCTCTTTCCGCAAGTTCTTCATCAGAGAGCGCTTCAATGTCGCTTCCCAAAAGAACCAAAGAACTCGCAAGCTCCACATCTTTACCTATACGCGCAGTGATTATCTCATTGTCCCCCGTAATAATTTTAACATTTACTCCGTGTTGTTCGAGAAGTTTGAGTGCTTCTTTTGCGGAATCCTTTGGCGGGTCAAGGAACCCTACATACCCGATTAGAATAAGATCGTTTTCATCGCTTGCTGAATAAATATTTTTGTCCGTTGAAACCGGTTTATATGCCACCGCGATGACACGCAAACCATCTTCATTGAGATTTTTGGTCAAAGCCTCAGCTTCTTTTCGTGTGAGGCTCGTGAGGGGAATAATTTTTCCCTCATACTCTATTTTTGTGCAAAGACCGAGAATCTCTCTCACCGCTCCCTTAGAGACAAGCAGGCGTTCCCCATCTTTCTCAACGACCACGGACATCCGACGACGGATAAAATCAAACGGGATCTCGTCGATCTTGCGATACGCAAGCTCTGTCCCTTCGCGACCTTTTGTTCCCATACATTCCACAACTGCTTGATCCATAAGATTTTTTAATCCCGTCTGAAAAAAACTATTCAAATAGGCCATACGCAAAACGGAATCGCTCGCTTCTCCTTTAAGGTTTAGATACCGAATGAGGACCACGCGATTTTCCGTTATCGTCCCTGTTTTGTCGGTGCAAAGAATATCCATCGCGCCAAAATTTTGAATGGCATTGAGCTTTTTTACAATAACTTTTTTCTTGCTCATACTCCGCGCTCCTTTGGCAAGATTTGCAGTGACGACAAGGGGCAACATCTCCGGGGTCAACCCTACGGCAACCGCAAGCGCAAAGAAAAATGCTTCGTGCCAGCTATGTTTCGTCAGCCCGTTTAGAATAAACACGAGGGGAACCATCACGAGCATAAAATAGATGAGTACCCAACTCACTTTGTTTATTCCTTTGTCAAAATTGGTAGGAGCCCGCTCCCCGATAATATTCTGCGCAAGAGACCCGAAATAAGTCTGATCCCCTGTCAGAGCGACAATACCCGTCGCATACCCGCTCACCACGCTTGTTCCCAAGAAACACAAAGTATTTAATTCAAGAGGGTTATGGGTATTGACATCTTTTTGCGCTTCAGCTTTTTCATCGACCGTAGTGGGGTTTGCAAACTTTTCAACAGGGACGGATTCCCCGGTTAATGAGGATTCACTCACGAAAAAATCGTCTGACGAAAGAAGGCGCATATCAGCGGGGATCATATCTCCCGCGGAGAGATGCACAATGTCTCCCGGAACAATCTCTGAAACCGCAATCTCGCATTTGTTCTCGCCTAGTTTCTCTTCCGTCCAACCACTTCTCGTGACAAGCGCTTTGTTCTGTATCAGCGCCTTGAGTTTCTCTGCCGCTCTTTGAGATCGAAATTCCTGCCAAAAACGCAGGGTTCCGCTCAAGACAACCATCCCCACAAGCAACACAACCTTGATCCAATCATCTTTGCCGTCCGATAAAATAACATCGGTGGTAAAAGAGGTTGTTCCAATGACAAGGAGAATTATCGTGAATGGATTAATGAACGCTTTCGTAAGCTGAATCCACCACGCAGGGGGTTTACTATGCGCCACGATATTTTTACCGTATTTTTCAGTACGGAGAGCGACCTCGTCCATTGATAGACCAGACAGAGAAGAATGGAGAGCGATAAGTGATGCGGAAGGCTCGCTTTTCCCGAGGCGAAGCAATAAGTCGGTAACCTCAGATGACTGGTTTACAGAAACTGCAACAGCAGGGGTATTCTTCATATTTATATATTCTATCAGATTGGATTTAAAAAATCTTTTTTTGGGGTATGGACGAGTAATCTCGACTAATACCATCCCCAATTAACCTCTTTGCATTCGTTCGTTTGTGCAACCAATTTCTTAAGTTGTACTCAACTTGTTGAAATTGCAGTCCTGTGCAACCAATTTCTTAAGTTGTACTCAAC
>JACQCY010000051.1 GCA_016201355.1 Candidatus Yonathbacteria bacterium
ATAGGTATTTGCAAGCACTACCTGCGCCCCGAGTTCTTTTACTTGTTCGGGAGTAAGCGCTTTGACGGTCGCTTTTGTTCCTACGGTCACAAATGCCGGAGTTTTGATCGTGCCGTGAGGGGTAGTGAGCACACCAGCGCGTCCGAGCCCTTTTGGCAGTTTATGTTCAATCGTAAAACGAATTGATTCCATATTATCACTCTATCACTCTTGATAAAATGAGTAAATAAGTGTATCCTTTGTTTAGGAAATTAAGAAAAGGGAGGTTTATCATTATGGGGAAGATTATTAATTTTTCTGTTGAGAAGAAGAGAAGGAAGGAGGACGAAAAGAGAAGGAGAAGAGAAGCGAAAAGGATATATCAGGAGTTTATTGATCGTGGAAGACGCGTAAAAGACGAACAAGAACCTCCAAAAGGGACCTTATAGGTCCCTTTTTTTATGAAAAACAATTTAGGTTTTAATGGTACTTTTGTGAGGATGGACGATACATTGATTTTTTAACATCCCCACTGACTACCTATACGGTACTATACCGTATAGGTAGTCAGTGGGGATGTTTTTTATTTATTATTCTAATAATAATAATGTGTACGCGCATACGATAGCGCTCCGTAAAGTCCGCCGAAATCTCCGAGATCAGCTTTCTTTATTTCAGGAATCTTGGGGAATATTTTTAGAATATTCGTGAGGTGTTTTTGCACTGCAGGAATGGGGATACCCACTTCTTTCATCATTGATCCGCCGAGTACGATAATTTCCGGCGACCAATGCATTATCGTGTTATTGAGTCCGTAGGCGAGGAATTTTGCAAGTTCATCCCACACAGCGTCATCGTGAATTTCAAACGGTTTTTTACCGAACCGTTTTTCAACGGCTGTTCCCGATATATAGGATTCAAGATCATTTCCTTCGCAGGACGGACAGAGACTGTTGTCAGGGTCGATGATTTGGTGTCCGGGTTCAAACCCTTGTGTGTTATTGTCGATATTTCCATCTACAATGCGAACCCCACCAACACCGGTGCTTATGGTGAGATATACTACGATGGATTTGTTTCTCCCTGCTCCGTAATTTGCTTCGCCGAGCCCTACAAGAGCAGAGTCGTTTTCAATATTCACGGGGGTATGAAATGCCTCAGCAAGAACATCTTTTATGTTGTGCCCTTTCCACCCACCCAGATTTGGACTTGCTTCCAGCATAGATTTTTCTTGGTTGAGTGGACCCGCGATACCGCCTACGATTGCCTCAATGGGCGCGCCATTTGAAAGCTTCCCGATGATATTCTTGAGCGTGTCCATCCCCTCATTAAAGTCTTTCGGTGTACTTACCACTATGGGTTCTCCGAGAAACTTTTTGCGGTCTGCGGAAACCACGCGCATCTTTGTCCCCCCGATATCAAATAATATGTACATAGAAAAATAATTTCAAATGTCTAATTTTAAATTTTTAAACAATGCTTTAATACTAAAATTAAAAACTTTCAGTTTTTCTGCTCAATAGCCCATTATAGCACCTTATTGATTTCTTCCCAGAGTACATCCCTTCCCTCTTTTGTTCGCGCCGAGTACGGGATGATAGGCGCGCCGAGGTGGGATTCTATTTTTTTGAGATTATGAGCTCGCTCTGTTTGATTGAGACGGTCTATCTTATTCGCGACGACAACAAAGTTTATATTTTTTTCGCGGAGGACAGATATCATCTCTTTATCGTGCGGCATTGGTTTAATTCCTGAATCGACAATGAGGATAACAAGGTCAATTTTTGCTTCTCCTCCAGTCAAATACCATAAAATGAGTTTGCGAAGTTTTTCCGCGCTCGTTGCCTTCATTAGAGCGTATCCTACCCCTGGAAGATCTACAAAATAAAATTGTTTATTGATGAGAAAGAAGTTAATTTCCTTTGTTTTCCCCGCGCGAGCGCTTGGTTTGACGAGGTTTTTACGAAGAACAAGCGAGTTGATGACGCTCGACTTTCCTACATTGGAGCGTCCCACAAAAGCGACCGAAGGGATGTGGTCACTTAGGATATTGTTGGTACCGATGATACCTTTTATAAATTCAGCGCTTTTGATTTCCATAGTATTTCTATAGTTAAGCATATTTTGAGAGAATAGTTAATGGTATGGTATAATTCAGAGTATTCACAAAGTTTAAATTTAATAGAGTCTTAGTAATAAATAATATGGAAGAAAACAACACATTAAATAGAGAAGAAGTGAAGAAAAGCTCACCGGCGCCAATAAATAACTATGCTATCCCGCTTGCAATCGTGATCGCAGGACTTTCAATAGCGGTAGCTGTTTATTTTGGAGGGGGTAAAGCAGTAAAAGATGCTTCTAGTAGCAATAAAGCGCAAAAAACGGATTTCACTCCTATTTCGGAGAGAGACCATCTTATGGGAAATCCGAATGCAAAAATCATTATTGCTGAATATTCTGATCTTGAGTGTCCCTACTGCAAGATGTTCCATACAACAATGAACAAGATTATGAGTGAATACGGAGAGGGTGGCGAGGCGGCATGGGTGTATCGCCATTTCCCTATTGCAGAGCTTCATTCAAAGGCGCATCGCGAAGCCGAAGCGACTGAGTGCGCGAATAAGCTTGGAGGAAATACAAAGTTTTGGGAATATACCAATAAAATATTTAGCATAACTCCTTCAAATAATGGACTTAATGAATCAGAGCTCTCAAAGACGGCGCAAGCTATTGGTCTTGACTTGAAAGCATTTAATGAATGCCTCTCGAGTGGCGAAATGAAAGGAATTGTCGATCAAGATATGGCAAGCGGGACAAAAGCAGGAGCGCGAGGCACTCCCTATTCGCTTATCTTTGTTGATAAAAAAGTCGTAGGGACGATTGACGGCGCGCAATCATACGAGCAAGTGAAGGCGACAATTGACGAAATATTGAAATAGTAAAATAGTTAATAATAAATAGTTTAGAAAACAGAACAAAAAAATAAGTTACCAAGGGCACCCCTTAATGCACCACTCTCCAAGGGGTGCCCTTGGTAACTTATTTTTTTGTTTTATATTCCCAACAACATTTTCACTTCATCCGATGGTTGCCATAGTGGCTCAAAAGTAAGCTCGACACACACTTCTCCTTCGTCGTAGCCGAGCTCGCTAACCTTTTTTTCTACCAGAGCGATGAGGTCATCGGCAAAAGGACAAAGAGGAGTCGTGAGTGTCATTAGGATTTCCACTCCGTCCTCCTCAAGCGTAATCTTATAAATAAGTCCCAGCGTCCAGATATCAATCTCTATCTCGGGGTCTTTAACTAACTTGAGTTTTTGTATGATATCTTCTTTTGTAATGTTTTTAGTCATAAATAAGTAACATTAATTTTAAATTTTAAGTTTTAAATTTTAAATCAATTTTAAATGTCTAAATGTTTTAAAATTAAATCATTTGACATTCATTTAAAACTTAAAACTTAAAATTTAAAATTAATTGTTAAACCCTCTCTCCAGCACCTCTCGCGCCACTTCTCTCCCCCCTGTTTTTACGATTTTGCCACCTTTCATAATGGACACGCGGTCGGGATTTATTTTCTCAAGAATGGTTCCGAGGTGAGTTACGATAATAAACCCTGTCCCCTCTTTGCGCAATTTTTCAATTCCGGCAAATACTTTATGCAAAGAATCAATATCCACACCAGAATCAATCTCATCAAGTAGGGCAAATGACGGTTCAAGCGCAAGCATTTGTATGAGTTCTCCTTGTTTTTTCTCTCCACCAGAAAAACCGACATTTACCGATCGTTTGAGGAGTTTTTCGTCAAGATTGAATTCTTTCACCTTTGACTCAATCATCTTATAAAAATCCAATATTGATACTTCATTTTTTTTAATCAACCGGTATGCGTGATGTAAAAATGAAAGCATTGTCACACCCCCGACAGTTGGCAGGTGTTGTACGGAAAGGAATATCCCCCGCCTTGCTTTTTCTTCTGTTGGCAAGAGGGTAATATTCTTATTGTCGAGAATGATGTTACCTTTCTCAATCTTATATCTTGGATAATTCATTATTGCATTAAGGAGGGTAGATTTACCCGATCCGTTTGGTCCCAAAATAAGATGGATTTCTCCTTGACGCACACCAACAGACACATCGTTGATTATCGATTTCCCTTCGCGAGATACGGTGAGGTTTTTGATTGAAAGCGAGCGCATCGTATTATTTTTTTGCAGGAATATTTTTAAGAATTTTCTCGAGAGCGGCATATCCGAGAAGCGCGCAATTTGCGCGACTTGGGCTTATCGGTACTCCCAGCATAGTGTAAATGTCTCCCGGAGACAAGAGCTTGAGCTGATTGAGATTGAGTCCTTTTATTTTATCAGTGAGCATAGAAAGCCCCGCTTGGGAGATTGCGCATCCCTCTCCTTGAAAAGCGACATCAGAAACAGAACCTGTTCTATCGAAACAAATTTGAAGAATAATATTGTCTCCACAGAGAGGGTTTCTGATCCCCGCTTCTTCGCGCGCTCCAGAAATGATCCTCTTGTTGTGAGGATGGGCATTGTGGTCAATGATATTTTCTTGATAAATATTTTCGTTCATTGTGGATAGTAAGTAGTAAATAGAAAGTAGTAAGTAGCATATAGACAATTTTAAATTTTAAATGAAATCTCAATGACTAAATTTTTAAAATTAAGATATTTAAAATTGATTTAAAATTTAAAACTTAAAATTTTTTCATTTTCTAAATACTCCTTTCGCTATTTTGATGCCTTTAATAAGCGCGTCAATATCTTCTTCTGTATTATAAAAATAGAAGCTTGCGCGCGCAGTGCCAGAAATATTAAGAGCCCTATGGAGGGGTACGGCGCAGTGGTATCCGGCGCGGATAGCGACTCCTTCTTTAGATAAAATTTCAGCAATATCGTGCGGGTGTATTCCTTCAAGGAGGAAAGATATTATACCGATATTCTTTTCTGCATTCTTTTCCGCTACAATTTGAATACCGGAGATTTTCTCAAGCTCCGCAAATGTTTTTTTTATAAGAGATACATTATGTGCGCGAATATTTTGTATGCCGATAGCTTCTAAATAATCGATGGCGTCCCCAAGACCGATTACTCCCGCTATATTTGGCGTCCCCGCTTCAAAACGCATAGGCGCTTCCTTCCATTTTGCGCCTTCTTTGCTGATTTCAGATACCATTCCTCCGCCGTATATTCCCGGCTCAAGGATGTTCAGAAGCTCTTTCTTCCCCCAAAGTATTCCTATCCCCGTTGGTCCGCATATTTTGTGCCCCGAGAAATAGAGAAAATCCACGCCAAGCGTCTTAACATCAATGGGGATATGTCCTACTGCCGCGGTTGCGTCACAGATAACTATCGCTCCATAGGTATGCGCGACTTTGGCAATACGCGCAACATCATTGATCTCGCCCGTTACATTGGAGGCGAGGCATACGGATACGATTTTTGTCTTAGCGGTAATCATTTTTTCCGCTTCTTCATAATCAAGACTTACCCCTCCTTTGAGGATATCTAAATACTTGAGCTTGAGTTTTTTTCGCTCGGCAAGTTTTTGCAAAGGGATTAAGCTCGAGTGGTGTTCCATTACGGTCGTCACTACTTCGTCTCCGCTCACAAAAGGGTTTGGCAACACAGAGTTATCTAGCATAGTGATGAGTATATTGGAAGAAGCCGTTGCCCCCGCAGTGAAAATTATTTCTTTAGGATCTCCTCCGATAAATCGCGCAATTTTTGCCCGGGCATCTTCGTACGCAGCGCTTGCTTTTTCGCTTGCGTCATAAAGCCCCCGATGGATGTTGGCTCGAAATTTTGAATAGTATGCGTTCATTCCATCAATAACCGCTTGCGGAGTCTGAGACGACGCGGCATTATCAAGATAGGCAATATTCTTGCCTTGCTCATTAAAGAACGGGAAGTTGTTTTTTATGGATTTTGAGATCATTAATATAATTTTAAATAGAAGTTACCAAGGGCGGGCTCTTTTGGAGTGATGCATTAAGGCCCGCCCTTGGTAACTTCTATTAATTCATTTGAAACTTGAAATTTAAGATTTGAAATTCTCGCAGGTATTTCCCATTTCTATTGAAATAAGCTTATTGAATTCGACCGCGTATTCAATAGGAAGCTCCTTGACGATAGGATTTGCAAAACCAGATACCACGAGACGAACTGCTTCTTGTTCTGAAAAACCTCGCGTCTTAAGATAAAAGATTTCCTCCTCTCCAATACGCCCGATATGCGCTTCGTGAGAAATATCAACATTATCGTTTGCATTTTTTACTGAAGGAAATGAGTTTGCCTGCGATGCATTATCCAAGAGAAGAGAGTCGCATACGAGCGATGATTTTGTGTCGAATGCTTCTTTTGAGACTTTGATGAGTCCGCGATAGTTTGCAATACCGCCATCTTTTGAAATAGATTTTGAGTAGATCGTAGAAGTGGTATGAGGGGCGAGATGGATTGCTTTTGCGCCTGTGTCTTGCACTTGTCCTTTCCCCGCAATGACAAGGCCAAGGTTGTCCGCGCGCGCTCCCTCGCCCACAAGGACAGAAGAAGGATAGAGCATAGTCACTCCCGAGCCCATATTCCCGTTTACCCATTTTATCTCTGCGTCTTTTTCGACAATGGCGCGTTTGGTGTTGAGGTTGTAGGTATTGAGTGACCAATTTTCGATACTGATATAACGAACTTTTGCTTTGGGAAGAACAAAGATTTCCACGCATCCGGCGTGCAGTGATGAGAAATTATATTTTGGCGCAGAACACCCTTCGATATAGTCCACCTCCGATCCTTCATCAGCGATAATAAGCGTATGCTCAAATTGCGCGCTCCGTTCTCTCTGCATACGAAAATATGCTTGGAGGGGTTGCCCGACCTTGACTCCCTTTGGCACATAGATAAATGTCCCTCCGCTCCAGACTGCCATATGGAGCATCGTGAATTTATGGTCATCTACGGGCACGCATTTGGTCATAAAATATTTCTGAACAAGATCGGGATATTTTTGCAGGGCAACATCCATATTTTCAAAGATAACTCCTTTGTCAGCGAGAGATTGTTTGAGGCGATGATAGACGCTTCCCGAATCATACTGCGCCCCCACTCCACCAAGGTATTCGCGTTCGGCTTTTGGTATGCCGAGTTTCTCAAAAGTATCGCTAATTTTCGAAGGAAGTTTTTCCCATACATCGGATTCGGCAACTCCGGGGTCAGCATAATAATTTATGTTCTCAAGGTCAAGATTGGCGAGGGATGGACCAAAGGATGGCATCGGCACTTTTTTGTACAGAGCAAAAGCCACCAGTCGCTTCTCAAGCATCCATTCTGGTTCTTTTTTTGTCGCCGAAATATGGCGGATAAGATCTTCTGAAATCCCCTTGTTTTGCAAGGTCTTTTTTCCCTTATGCATCGGAATTACTTTACCATATTTTTTACCAATTGACAACTTTTAGTAACTTCGCAACTTATTCACCTTTTTATGCGCGCGGATCTTTTCAATCGCCTTTGCTTCTATTTGGCGGATGCGTTCGCGGGTAACACCGAACTCCTTTCCCACTTCTTCAAGCGTGTGTACGATACCGTTCGTGAGGCCGTGGCGCATTTCAAGAATCTTTCGTTCTTTTTCCGAGAGATCTTCCATAATCTCTTTCACTTGATCGGAGAGAATTCGCTGAGCAGATTCTTGCGCCGGAGAGAGGATCTCTTCATCTGCGATAAATTCACCAAGGGTTGATTTCTCACTATCATCACCGATTGGTTTTTCGAGTGATACGGTGTCGTGGTCGATATTTCTAATGGTGTAGATTTTTGAAACATCAAGCCCCATCTCAATGGCTATTTCTTCGGGAAGCGGTTCGCGCCCGAGGTCTTGAGAGAGCCGACGCACGACTTGTTTATATTTAGAAATAGTTTCCACCATATGCACGGGGATGCGAATGGTGCGCGATTGGTCGGCAAGAGCGCGAGTGATCGCTTGGCGAATCCACCATGTCGCATAGGTTGAAAATTTATATCCTTTTTCCCATTCGAATTTTTCAACCGCCTTAAAGAGCCCGAGGTTTCCTTCTTGGATAAGGTCAAGAATGGTGAGATCGGCGCTTCTCCCGACATATTTTTTTGCAATAGAAACCACGAGACGGAGGTTGGCGCGCGCGAGAATATTTTTTGCTTCTTCGTCTCCCTGCTCTATGCGTTTGGCGAGATCGCGTTCTTCCGCCGCTTGAATGAGCGGGTACTGTCCGATTTCCTTTAAATACATCTGAATAGAGTCATATGATGAGTCCCCGCTTTTGTAAGTGTATTTTTTATGCGTGAGTACTTCCTCGGGCTCTATATTAAGCAGTCCCCCGCTTTCAAGCACATCAATACCCGCTTCACTGAATCTTCCATAGAGTTCATCAAGAAACAACACATCATTTTCGATTTGAGGGAATTCTTTGATGATCTCATTGAAGGTGATGAACCCGCGCGTGCGTCCTTTTGAGATAAGACGATTTGCCTTTTCTTTCCACTGAGCGGTATCTTTCGATTTCCTCTGTTTTTGAAGGAAGGTTTTCTTCTTTGCGAGATTGGTCTTCTTCCAAGAAGGCGCTTTTTTTATCAAACTTTTTTTCTTTGCGGGCGCTCTTTTAAGAGAAATCTTCTTTGTCTTCTTTGAAATCTTTTTTACCACTTTTGCTTTTACCATTTTTTTCTTCATTTTTTTCTTTGTTTTTTTTGTCATATATATGATAAAGGGAAGATTAAAATTAAAAGGAATGCAGTTTCTTTGAAATTTCTTGACATTCAGCAAGAAGTTTTTGAGCTTCTTCGAGGTCATTGTCTCTTTCGGCTTGTTTTAATTGTCCCATCTTCTTGATAAACTGATTGCGAATCGTTTCTTCTTTAAGGGTCTTAAATAATTCGTCCAGTTCTTTTTGGAGCGTACCTTGCGTTCCTTGCCATCTCGTTTCCGCTTCAAAAATAAGTATGTCGCATTCTTGTGGCGTTCTCTTTTGTTCCTTTTCTCCTTCGCGAAACTTTTCAAGGAGCGCGCGATACTTTTCTCCGTTGGTGACTCCGGGCGAAGGCAGTCCTTCCTGCCACAAGAGTGTCCCTTCAATGATGCGCATAATACGCGCACGGCGAGACAAGAGAGGAATATCGTCGTCTTTGTTCTTTTCACGCACTCGCTCGTTTTGAGACACTCCTGTTCCGTGTTTCCTCACCTCTTCCCAAATAGGATCTTCTCTCATATTGAGTATCTTTGCGACTTGTCCGACAAAATGTCCTTGGTCGAGCATACTTTTGAGTTCGGAGACGAAAGGAATGATCATCTCAGATATTTTCGAGCGGAGGATATTCTTGTCGGTGTATCGCTTTGGCAAAAGCTCAAGATAGAAATCGATTACATGACGCGCTTCGCTCACCTCTTTTTTCCATAACTCCGGGTCTTTCTTTACCATCTCCGCGGGGTCCATTTTGTGAGGAAGTCCCACAACGCGGACTGACATATCTTGCGAAAGCGCAAGCAGGATACCTTTTTGAACAGCAGTAATTCCCGCGTCATCGGCATCGAATGCGAGTATGATATTTTTTGTGAACCTTTTGATAAGCGCGATATGTTCCACGGTGAGCGCGGTTCCCGATGAAGCGACCGTATTTTGCACTCCCGCTTGATGGGAGAGGATGAGGTCTATTTGCCCTTCGACGATAACGACACTATCGAGGCGACGGATTGCTTCGCGCGCTTGGTAAAAACCAAAAAGCGCGCGAGATTTATGGAAGATTTCCGTCTCGGGGCTGTTTACATATTTTGCGAGGCCCGCCCCGCGAAACGATGCGTCTTTTGCGGGGACGGTTGTCCCGACCGTTTTCCCTTTTTGTTCATCCAAGATGCGCCCAGAAAAAGCAATCACCCTCCCCCCGCTATCGGTAATAGGAAACATTATGCGTCCGCGAAAGCGATCATAAACCCCTTTGGGAGAGCGGATGATGAGGCCAGCGCGCTCCAGAGTGTTTTCGGTGACCCCTCCTTTATTCATAAGGAAATCAGAAGTTGCGCGCCACTCATCAGGAGCAAAACCAATGCGGAAATTTTTGACGGTTTGGGTGGTGATACCGCGTTCTTTGATATACGAAGTTGCGCGCGGAAATTTTGGCAAGACTGCTTCGTAAAACTTGCTCGCAAGATCAAGCGCGCGGTATATTTCTTCCCTGGTATCTTTTTCTTTTTTCGGTTCGCGCGTGAGCTCTATCCCCGCTTGTTCGGCAAGAATTTTGAGTGCTCCCGAAAAATCGAGTCCCTCTATTTCCTCAACAAAAGAGAAAACATCCCCTCCTCTGTTGCACCCAAAGCAATGATATGTTTGTCGCGAAGGTGAAACGAAGAATGAGGGAGTATTCTCGTTGTGAAAGGGGCACCTTGCTTTATAGTTACTGCCCGCGCCTTCAAGCTTGAGATATTTCCCTATAATATCCACGATATTGATTCGAGATTTTATTTCTTCAGTGATGGAAGACATGGTTTAAAAATTTTTAATTTTTAATTTTAAATTTTAAAAATAAATAACTCAAATGTCTCAATGTTTTAAAATTAAGACATTAAAAATTGATTTGAAATTTGCGCCGCGTTTTAATGGACATCTTGTGGCATGATTTTGCAAAATCAAAATTTGAAATTTAAAATTCTAAAACCCAATTTAGTGAACTAAACAGTTTCTTCCTGTTTATCCCCCGGAAGCCTATCCTTGTTCTGGTGCGAACCGAATCCTGTTCCTGCGGGAATCAAATTTCCAATAATGACATTTTCTTTGAGTCCGCGGAGCGTATCTACTTTTCCGCAGATAGCGGTATTAATAAGAATACGGGTCGTGTTCTCGAACGATGCGGCCGATAGCCAACTCTTTGTCGTGAGCGCGACTTCGGAAATACCAAGGACTACTGGTTCAGCTTTTGCTTTTTGTCCTCCTGCAGCCTCCGCGCGTTTATTTTCTTTGATGAACTCTCCTTGCTCCACTATCTCGCCTGCATTAAAGCTGGAATCCATCGATTCTCTAATCTTAAGTCTCGAGAACATCTGACGAATGATCACTTCAATGTGCTTGTGCGATATTGAGGCGCCTTGTAGCTCATAGATCTTAAGAATTTCAGTGATGATATAATCTTCTGCCGCATCTTTTCCCGCGTACTGAAAGACTTCATCAATATCCGCAGAACCATCTGAAAGGAGTTGCCCTTTGTTTACCGTATCTCCTATTTTTACAAAAGATGTTCGTTTCATCGATGTCTCGTATTCCATCGCATCTCCCTTTTTCTTGCTCTCTCCTTCTGTAGGGAGTATGACTATTTTGAGTTTTTTCTCATCTTTCATAACTTCGGTGACTACCCCGTTTGTGTGGGAAACGATAGCAAGACTCTTTGGCATACGGCGTTCAAAGATTTCTTCGACACGAGGGAGACCCATCGTAATATCTCCTCCTGCCGATGCAACGCCTCCGGCGTGGAATGTTCTCATCGTAAGCTGAGTCCCCGGTTCACCGATCGCTTGCGCCGCGATAACACCAACCGGCTCGCCAATCTTGATGAATTCGTTTCTTCCTGTGTCAAGTCCGTAGCACTTGCGACAGATTCCATAGACCGTACGACAGATGAGGGGCGAGCGGACGAGAGCTGAGGTGATCCCGAGAGCTTCTGCTTTTTGAGCATCCTTTTTGGTCATAAGGTGGCCTTTCTCAAAGAGAACAGCGCCGTTTGCCGTCTTAAGGTCTTCTGCGATCGTGCGCCCGCGGAGATTTTGAGCAAAAGGGATATCAAATCCGACCAAGTTTTCTTTCTTGATGTTTTTGCCCTCTTTTGTCTTGCAATCTTCTTCGGTAATGATTGCATCCTGCGCGACATCCACGATACGGCGAGTGAGGTACCCTGCTTTTGCTGTTTGGAGAGCGGTGTCCGCAAGTCCTTTTCGTGAGCCGTGTGTCGTTACGAAATACTCTACGGGAGAGAGCCCTTCTTTCATTGAGGGAATAACAGGGAAATCAAGCGTGCGTCCGGCTGTGTTGACGATGAGTCCATACATACCGCCCATAATGACAATCTGAGAGATTGAACCGCGCGCTCCCGATTTAAGCATATCTTCGACAGAACCATTTTTTTCAAGAGTTCCCGGCATCATCTTTTCGATCTTATTGCGCGCGTCTTGCCATATTTCGATGGTGCGAGCATAGCGCTCGTCTTCCGAGAGCAGTCCTTCATTGTATTCTCCGCGGGTCACTTCTGCTTCCTCGCGCGCCGCAGTGATGGTGGCTTGTTTTTCGGCAGGGATTTTGATCTCATCGATACCCCAGGTAATACCAGACTTTGCTACATACTTGAAGCCAAAATCTTTTATTTTGTCGAGAATGGCAGGGGTTGCGTCGATGCCGTGGGTATTAATTATTTCATCAATAATATTCTCGAGTTCTTTCTTGGTAATGTCTTTATTGACATAAGGGAAATTTGAAGGAAGGACGCTGTTAAAGAGGAGTCGCCCGACAGAAGTTTCAAAAACCTTGCCTTCAAATGTCTTATATTTTGGAGTTTCCGTCCCCATTACTTTGATCTTTGCGTGGTAACTTACGACACCAAAATCGTGCGCGGTAATAGCGCTGTTTGGTGTTGAAAAGAATTTTCCTTCACCTTTATCTCCTTCAACGATCTTTGTCATTGAATAACACCCAAGAGGTATGTCAAGTTTTGGGTTTACAATAGGGTCGCCACTTCCGGGACCGAGAAGATTTTTGTTGGAGGCCATAAGATCGCCCGCTTCTTTCTGCGCTTCATCCGAGAGAGGGACATGCACAGCCATCTGGTCTCCGTCAAAGTCCGCATTAAATGCCGTACAGACGAGCGGGTGCACTTGAATCGCATTGCCTTCGATAAGGATAGGGTGAAAAGCTTGAATGCCAAGACGATGAAGTGTTGGCGCGCGATTCAAGAGGACATATTTCCCTTCAATCACTTTTTCGAGAATTGCCCATACTTCAGGGACTTGGTCATCAATGATTTTGTTGGCACCACGGATATTATAGGCAAGCTCGCGCTCGAGGAGTTTTGAGATGACAAAAGGGCGAAAGAGCTCGAGCGCCATATGTTTAGGAAGCCCACACTGATTGAGGTGGAGCCTTGGTCCGACGACGATTACGGAACGACCCGAGTAGTCAACGCGTTTTCCGAGAAGGTTTTGACGGAAAAGACCCTGTTTCCCTTTGAGCGAGTCTGCAAGAGATTTAAGAGTGCGTTTCTGTGCTTTGTTCATTACAGCGGATTGCGCTCGTCTGATCGAGTTGTCGATAAGAGAGTCAACCGCTTCCTGCAGGATGCGTTTTTCATTACGGAGAATGACTTCCGGAGCGCCAATTCCTTTGAGTTTTTTGAGGCGATTATTACGGTTGATAACACGACGATAGAGATCGTTGACATCAGAGGTCGCGTGCCTGCCACCTTCGAGCGCTACCATAGGACGAAGCGCGGGAGGAATAACGGGAATTGATGTCAAGAACATCCATTCAGGGCGTACGCCTGACTTTATCATTGAATTCACGATAGCAAGACGCTTGCTCACTTTTTGTCGGTCGGTCGCCCCCGCTCTCTCAAGATCTTTCTCAAGTTGCGTTTTAAATTTCATCAAATCAAGTTTTTTGAAAATATTATAGATGGCTTCTGCCCCGACTTCAGCTTCAAAAGCGGTGCTGTATTTGAGGGCGAACCGATGGTAAGCCATTTCATCGAGCACTCTTCCTTCGACAAGAGATTCGATTTCTTGTTTGCTGGACAAGAGAAGTTCTTTTAATTTTTCTCGACTTTTTTCATCAACGAGATTTTTAATTTTTGTTTTGTATTCTTGATCGATTTCTTTCATCAATCTCCCGCGCTCATCCTTGTTTACGCTCGTAATGATGTACCCTGCGAAATAGATTACTTTTTCGAGATCGACGATAGATAGATTGAGGAGGAGCCCCATTCGTGACGGAATACTCCTGAAAAACCAAATGTGCGCTACCGGACTTGCGAGCTCAATATGACCCATCC
>JACQCY010000052.1 GCA_016201355.1 Candidatus Yonathbacteria bacterium
ACAAAAAAGGGTGTGAAAAGACAAAAAAATAAGTTACCAAGGGCACCCCTTAATGCGCCCTCTCCAACCAAGGGGTGCCCTTGGTAACTTATTTTTTTGTCTTTTCACTATTGTCCCTCTTTCCAGTCTTGAATCGTCCACGACCCGCCCGAACCTGAGGTAAACAATGCGTTTTGAAGCCCGCTCTCATAGGTCACATTCGCATTATTCTGAAGCGTAATTTTGTACCCCGTCACCTCTTTCACTGCGGAATTATTTTGAATAAGAATACCCCCAAGCCGCGAGTAGATGAGGAGGTCTCCTTGAGCGCCATTATTAAGAGTAATCGCTTGCTCCGTTCCCTGGTTTGACGCGCTCGCATTTTCCGAAATAAACATAATCCACGAATTTCCCCCTGGTGCTCCCGTAAAAATAGTATTGTTGTTCTCAGTTTTTATTTTACTGCTCGTCTCACGATCTGCAGGATTGTCCGCAACCATAATGATACTCTGTCCTGTAAGCGTTGGGTCGACTCTGATGGTAAGAGCTTTGTTCATTTCGATATTTCCCGTCACCCAAATAGGTCCGCCGAGCGTAATAGTCGGACCGTTACCAGAACCACTTCCGTTAATCTCCATATTACACGGTATTTTTTTGGGCCCAATGGTAATATCGTTGGCAATCGTATATTTTCCGTTTGAGCAAGTAGCAGTACCTCCAAGAGCAGCCGCAGTTTCATAATTCGCGATATCTTGAGCGGTAATAGGAAAAGGTTGCGCGGTTTGCGCGGTTAATGTCTGGCAAGTTTTATTGGAACCAGAGATTGAATTGCAGTAAGCAGAGCCAGAGATGGTTGAGTCTGCAATCGTACCTGCATACATAGAGCTACCTCCTTGATTTTGAATACCATTAATCGAGCCGTTGAGTCCTGTTGTCCCCCCAGAGATTACCGTTCCCGTAATGAGATTAGTGCTTAAGCCGACAATCGGTCCAGAAGAATAGATACTCCCCGTGATGGTCGAACCGTTGTTCTCTAAGCGAACTCCGCCGTCTCCTGCCTGCACGCCATAGCTGAATGATTCACCGCTCGAAGTTGTCAATGTCGATTTTACCCGACGCGTGTTGAACAAAATATCGCCAAGTGAGCTGATTGCTTTTTGGCTCGCATTCACATCCGTGATGGTCGTCGTTGCGGTGTTGCCACCAAGTGAAAAGATTTCCTGCGCGCTAATTGGCTTTCCTTTTTTAATACGGTAGAAAGCGTCCTCGCTTCCTGTCTCCGATAAATAGTATGCTCCTTTTGATTTTGCAAAGTCGCGCGCGGTTGTGTACTCGCGTACCACAGGAGAAGCTATTCCGAGAGCCACCGCAATAGAAATAATAACGAAAAACAAAACCACCGTGATAATTGCGGCGCCGCGGTTGCGTGAGATATGTCTGGTTTGATTTTTATTCATATTGTTAGTCGTTTAAGGGCTGAATAGAGAATGTCAAATCTTCCTCATCCCCCCATTCGACATTCTCTCTCCTTTTAATGCACCGAGCCCCTTAGTACTATCGTATCATAGAATTTCACTGTCTGTACCGCGGATGACCTTGAATCCCGAAAGGACACTTCTATTTTTATTGCTTTTGAATTTGTTGTGGAAATAGAACGAAAGACAAGATTCGTAAGGGTAACATTTTTTGTCACCAGTACCCCCTTATCAACGCCCCCCTCTTTTATTCCAAGCTGGTTCCCTGTACTCATATAAAACTCGGTTGTGGTGTTCGCCCCACCTGCATCTTTAGTGTTAAGCATAAGCCGTCCCGGATTTGTTTCAAAAGTACTTTGAGCAGCATCGACATCGTAGGCATTGCGAATTTCGCGACTCAAGCGTTCGAGGGCAACGGTTGCCGACTGATCCACATTCTGCGTAAGACGAAGTCTATAGAATGAATTCATAACGATAATGGTTGCTTGTACCGCAAGAGCTGAAAGCATCGCAAAGAAGGCTATGTAGATGACCATTTCAACAAGGGTGAAACCCGATACCAATCGTGGCATCATCTTTGTGCTACGGAAGATTTTTACATTATTTTTTTTTTCAGATTTCATAGTAGGTGTCAATTTCAAATGATAAATTTTAAACTTTAAATCAATTTTAAATGTCAAAATGTTTAAAAATTTAGTAATTTGAATTTCATTTAAAATTTATCATTTGAAATTATTCAGTATTCTACCCTGAATTAGTTATTAAAAATGTTTGTTATGTATGTCTGAATCGAATGTGTCGTCGTGCCTACCACCGGGCTACTCCATGCGACCGATACCGTTACGAGTTTAATATCCGGGTCATAGGTACCCGACGCGGCGATGTCACTATTCATATCGCGCTTTACATCAGCAAGGGTAAAATTGCGTTCGAACTTTCCATCAATAAAAGTGTTGACCGTGCTCGTAGCCCAGTTTGTACCGCTCCATGAAAAATAATATGTGGTGGTCGTGGACATTTTGAAAAAATTATTTGTGTAGCTCATATCTCGAAAAAGCTTCATCGTTTCCATCCCTTCTTCGAGAAGGTAGTCTCCCTGAATGGCTGTCTGTGTGGTGCCACTCGCGCGCAAGGACATTTGAAAAAACCCAGAAATACCCAGAAGAGACACTGAGAGTACCGAGGCCCCAATAATCATCTCAATCATCCCAAAACCGCGATGGGTAGAATGTAGAATATGGAATATGGAATATGGAAATGGGGAGAATATTGAAAAAATAGAATTCTGTTTTTTAGATTCTAGATTCGATATTCTATATTCTATATTCTGTTCTTTATATTTCATATTCTACCTAATTAATTGTTGCAACACCTGTCGGACGGATTACCATAGTACTGCTTGCTGTCGTGCCTATAACAAGGAGTGTCGTTGTCGCATTTTGACTTGTTGATCCCGTCACTTTTTCAAACAGCATCTCAGCTCCTCCTCCGTTTATTGCAATAGAGGAAAGGGTGAGCATTGAATTAAACACATGTGCTTCATTCGTTACCGCTACCGCAGAATAAACTGCTCCTACAAAAAGTACGACCTTGGTAGCTTCAAAATGCACTCCAAACTGTTGGTCATTTTTTGAAGACACAGAGAGTAGTCGCGCTCTATTGATGAGGGTTATCATCTCCTGTGTCTCGGTATTGAGAATACTATTTTGTCTGAAGCGGTTCAAGGATGGGAGAATCACGGAAAGGAGAACACCGAGAATGCTGAGCACGATGAGAATTTCGAGGAGCGTGAATCCAAAGGAATTGACTTGGAGAGAATTTTTAGATTTCATAATGAGGCAAATTTTAAATTTTAAATTACAAATTTTAAATTAATTTTAAATATCTTAATTTTAAAAATTTAGTCATTGAGATTTCATTTAAAATTTAAAATTTGTAATTTAAAATTATTATATATTCGTCATTACGCTGTACATCGGCGTAATCATTGAAACCGCGAAAAACCCGACCGAGATGCCGATAATGACCATGAGCACGGGCTCAATGATGGTTGACATATTCTTTGTCGCCGAGTCTACTTCGTTTTCAAAAAACACCGCGACATTAAGAAGCATATCGGAAAGTTTCCCCGTCTCCTCCCCTACCTCGATCATTTCACCGACGAGCAGAGGATATATTTTTTCATTTTCTACAAAGACCGCCGAAAGAGGATTTCCTTTTTGTATTCGCACGGAAGCTTCATCGAGCACTTCTTTGTAAAATGAATTTTGGAGGACATCTCTGGTAATGGTGATCGCTTCAATCATATCAACCCCTGATGAAAGAAGTGATGAGAGTGTGCGCGTGGTACGCGCTGCGTTTGCTTGTCTCACAAGAGGACCGATAACAGGGAGAAAGAAAAGCGCGCGTTCAAAAGCGCGTCTCCCTGCTTTGGTGCGGAGCGCTCCTATGAGTAATATCGCAACCAGCGTTACGGTCGTAAGTCCTAACAAGAGATGGTTACCAAGGACATCGCTGATAAAAATGATAATCTTCGTGCTCGTTGGTAATTCGACATTGAGACTCTTAAAAGTGCCGGTGAGCGTTGGTACCACATAGATAAACATAAGGATACCGATGATAATAAGCGCCGAGATAACAACCGATGGATAGATGAGCGCCCCTTTGATTTTTTTCTTGAGGGTATAGCTTTTTTCGAGCTGATCACCAATAACAAGAAGCGCAGAAGCGAGCCCCCCTGACTCCTCTCCTGAGCGCACCATTGAGACAAAGAGTGGCGAAAAAATCTTGGGAAATTTTGCCATTCCTGCCGAGAGTGTCTGCCCGCGACTGATTTCATCAATAAGCGCGGTAATGGTTTCTTTGAAAGTTCTATTGGTGGCTTGTCGTTCGAGGATAGAGAGAGCGCGCGAAAGCGAAAGTCCCGCCGTTATCATGGCGCTTAAGCTGTGAGCAAATACAATAAGGTCGTGTTCTTTGACGCGATTCATCAGCCCTTTCACGAATCCAAGACCGGGAATAGTGAGGTCATTTTTTTCTTCTACCGAGATGACAGTTTTCCCTGTCGCGCGCAGATCCGCTATCGCCACAAAGCGATCGGGAGCTTCTACTACCCCCTCGCTCTCCTCTCCTGACGGTTCTTTTATTTTAAATTTGAATGTAGGCATAGAAGTTATGGTAATAAGCAAATGAGAGAACAAAGACAGCATTACGGGGTACAGTTGATTATCCCGTCGGAACTGAGTGTGCAATTTGCAATCTGGATAGAGGTGGCCTTTTGAGGAGGGAGGGTGCATGTGTAATGGCATTCATAGTAGTTATTTCCCCCATGCGCCCAACTATTGAATGTACAAATATTGCTTGATTGTAACCTTTCCGTTCTGCAGGTACAATCAGGATTAGTGCTTTTATTCAAATAATCACTTGCTGAAACACACTTAAGGTTCCCGTCATCTCCTAAC
>JACQCY010000011.1 GCA_016201355.1 Candidatus Yonathbacteria bacterium
CGGGTCACCGACCATCGTATTAAACAATCGTGGAGCAATATAGAAAAGATATTTTTAGGGAATATTGACGACATTCTTTCCGCGTGCGTGGCAGAGGCGGGGAAGGGGGAGGGGACAGAAAATAGTAAGTAGAAAATAGAATAAACCCCGCATTCATTCCACATTCTATATTCAATATTCCACTCAATTCAATCCACAATATATGGAAGACAAAAATAATAAATTAACATTTTTAAAATTTCTGGGTACTTTGAGGTGGGTGTTTGTTTATAATGCAAAACTAGCACCATTTGCTGTTTTTTCCTATACAATCGCTAATATCTTTCAAAGGATCAGTCCTCTTATTAATGCATATATTTTTGCGCGGTTACTGGATGATGTTATAAAAATTGTCGCGTCACACGGAAGTTCAAAAGAAATCATTCCCATGCTTGGAATACTTCTCGCATACAATCTTATTAACTCAATGGTTAGTTCCGCAAAGTCTTATTTTGGAACAGTGATAAGGGATGCAACTTTATATAAATCTCCACAGATATTACATCAGCACATTTATTCATTGGGTATCCAGACATTGGAAAATCCTGAAGTGGTGAATAAAATTCAGCGAGCTCGTGAAGCACTCTTTTTTCTGGGTTCTGATCTTGAGCAAACAATAACAGTGACGGCTTATATTATTACCCTCATCACCTCGGCTCTCATTGTAATAAGAATAATACCTCTTGTGGCGATTATTGTCTTTGTTTCAATCCTTCCAGAGATGATTTCAAATAGATATCATTTGAAAAAAGCTTGGAAATTATATCATGGAAAAACCGAACATAGACGAAAAGCTAGTTTTGTATTTGATTCATTAACGCAAACTTCAAACTTGCATGAAATTACGGTAACTTCTGCGTACGAATACTTAAGTGATGTTTATAGGCAATTTGCAGATTGGTATATGGAGAAAGAACTAGCTATTTTGAAAAGGATGGAATATTTTAGTTTCTCATTTGGCTCAATGACCTCTATTGCGAGCATATTCGGATATTTTATTATCTTGAAGAACCTATTTAATGGAGCTGTTTCTGTTGGAGGGGCAACATTTCAAATGAGGGCGCTCGATACTTTTGTTAATATCCTGCAATCAGTGGGAGATAATTATGTGACATTAACCGAGAGATGTCTTCGCATTAATGAGATCAAAGAAGTGTTTGATATGAAGCCGATGATTTCTGATGGGGATGTGGAAATGGTCGCTTCTGCGGATGCCCCGAACATCGCATTCAAGGGAGTTAGTTTTAAATATCTTAACTCCGAGAGATTTGTTATTCAGGATATGGATATTGAGATTAAGCCAGGAGAAAAAATTGCGATTGTTGGAGAGAATGGAGCGGGAAAGACGACCCTCGTGAAGTTACTGAGCAGGTTTTACAAAGTGGACAAAGGAGGTATCTACTTGAATGAACAAAATCTCAACGACATCAAAATAGATAGTTGGTACAAAAATCTTGGGGTGCTGTTTCAGGATTACAATACCTATGGTTCGCTGACTCTCAAAGAAAATATTTTTTTGGGGGATTCACAGAGAGAATTTAACGAAGCAAAGATGGAGACGGCTGCAAATAAAGCGAATGTTAATTCATTTATTTCTAATTATAAAAATGGGTACGAACAAGTTCTCAGTGAAAAATTCAAAGGAGGCACGCGCCCGAGCACGGGACAGTGGCAGAAAATAGCAATTGCAAGGTTCTTTTATCGTGATTCTCCGGTGGTTATTTTTGATGAGCCTACGGCTTCTATTGATGCAGTCTCGGAAGCGGAGATTTTTGGTCATATTTATGAGTTTTTCAAGAAGAAGACCGTGATTATTATTTCACATAGGTTTTCCACGGTCCGTAATGCGGACAGGATTTATGTAATGGATGGCGGGAAGATTGCAGAACGAGGCAATCACGATCAGCTGATGAGTTTGAAAGGGAAGTACTACAAGGCATTCAATATCCAGGCTGGGGGGTATAATTAACAATCGCTTGCATTTTTCAGTTATTTTTGTTAAGATTTCGTAACTTATGGATACCAAGCAACCAATATATAAAGACCTTATCGCCGGGATGTTCGCCGCGGGGGCGCATTTCGGTTATTCGCGTTCCCGTCGTCATCCTTCAATAAAGAATTTTATCTTCGGTTCAAAAAAAGGTGTTGAGATTCTTGATCTTGAAAAGACAAGCGCTGAGCTCGAGCGCGCGAAAGGTTTTGTAAGATCACTCGCCAAAGGCGGAAAGCAAATTCTCTTTGTGGGGACAAAGAATGAAGCCAAGAAAATAGTTGAAGATGGAGCGCTCTCTATTGATATGCCTTTTGTCGCCGAAAGGTGGGTTGGGGGCGCGCTTACCAATTTCCCCGAAATAAAGAGACGGGTTGCGCTTCTCGAAGATCTTCGTTCCAAACACGAAAAAGGAGAACTCTCTGTTTATACAAAAAAAGAGCGTCTCCTTATTAGCAAGGATGTTGAACGCCTTGAGAGAAATTTTGGTGGGATAGTATCAATGAAAGAAATGCCCGCGGCTCTCTTTGTCGTTGACCCAAAAAAAGAATCAATCGCCGTTGACGAAGCGCGTTTCTTTAATATTCCTGTCATTGCGCTTGCCAATTCAGACTGCAACATAAAAGAAATTGATTTTCCCATCCCTTGCAATGACAGCTCTGTTTCAAGCATATCTTTCTTTATTGAGCAAATCGTGCAGGCATTCAAAGACGGCAGGAACAGTCAATAATAAAATAGCAAAATAGTAGAATAGTAGAATAATAAAATATCAAAATAGTAAAATAGTAAACTATTCATTGTTCCACTATTAACTATTCATTACCCACAATGATTTCTATCGAACAAATAAAAGAATTACGCGATATGACGGGAATATCCGTGATGCAATGCAAGAAAGCTCTTGAGGAGGCGAGTGGAGATAAGGAAAAGGCGCTTTTCCTTCTTCGCAAGAAGAGCGGGGATATTGCGGCGAAAAAAAATGACCGTGTTCTCGGCGCGGGCGTCATTGCTTCATATATTCACCATGGAAATACTCTTGGAGCACTTGTTGAACTTTCTTGCGAGACTGATTTTGTTGCGCGAAACGAAGAATTTGTAGCGCTTGCGCGCGATATTGCTATGCATATTTCGGCAATGAACCCTGAATATATTAGCGAAGACCAAATTACCGAAGAGTCTCGCGCAAAGGTAAAGGGAATGTTTCAGAAAGAAGTTTCTGAGTCGGGCAAACCCGCAGATATTCAAGCAAAGATGATGGAAGGGAAACTTGCCACCTATTTTGCCGAGAAAACACTCCTCCTTCAGCCATTTGTGAAAAATCCCGATATGACCATCAAGCAATTGATCTATGGGGGCGTGCAGAAGTTTGGTGAAAAGATTATGGTTACTCGTTTTGTGCGTTTCTCGGTCGGAAAGTAGTCGCGAGTCAGGTTTTAGGTAAAAGGTGTCAGGTGTTAGAATATACATATCCTAACACCTGACACCTGCCAGCTAACACCTTTTCTCCTATGATCGTCATTATCACCCTTTTCTATAGTTCTCTCTTTGTCATTATAATAATGACGGGCTGGAAACTTGTGTCGCTTCGCGAGCGCAAGCTCTCTCTTATTGAAGGAGTTGAGAAGGAAATTCATAGTAAATTGTATACAATGATGAATGAGTGGTGGTATGTGCTTCGTACGAAATATCTTGTAAAAGCGCGCGCTCTTGCCATCTCTTTGTTTTATCGGATTGCTCACGATATACTGCATTTTGTGGGAATTTGGGGAGGAAAGCTTAAAGAGAGACACCGTAAATGGTTTGATATGGTAAAAGGGAAAGGGGTCATTCATAAAAAGGGTTCCGTCTCCCTCCATTTGCGGGATATTTCAGAATACAAGAGATTGCGAACAATAAACAACGAACAACAGACGGAGGAGAATAATCCTTAATTTATTGATAGTCGTATGTAGTTGGTTGTAAATTCAAGTGCCACCTTAGCTCAGTTGGTAGAGCAATGCTTTTGTAAAGCAAAGGTCCCCAGTTCGAATCTGGGAGGTGGCTCCAAAATGTAAAGGGGAATTATAAAGAAAGGCGGTTTGCTTACGCAAATCGCCTTTTTGTTTTGGTCGGGGTGATTGCCCTTTTGATTAAAAATTTCTTAATCAAGAATATTTCGGCGATCACCCCGGTAGATTAAGCTACTTTTTCATCAACAAATATCGTTGGTATGAAAGCATCAGTTCTTCCGCAAGAGAGGGGCAGGATGTCATGTTTCCATCAGCTTCTGCGGGGTATCCGCAAGAGCTACAACAATATATAATTATTATTTTTTCTGTTCTGACAGAAGACATAGCACACCTCCTTTTGAGTAGCTTAATTAATAGAGTAGACTGTATCTAAATAAATGTCAAAGAGTGGAATGTTTGGTCGCGTGAGATTTTTTGTGTATGATAGGGGAATGAAAGGAGATAGAGAAGACAAGGATATACAAGGACATCTACATCCATTAACCCAAATTATGCGTGAAATCGTTGACTCATTTGTGGCAATGGGCTTTGAGGTTGCCGATGGCCCCGAGGTTGAGAGCGAGTATTACAACTTTGACGCGCTCAATGTGCCACAGGATCACCCTGCGCGCGATATGCAAGACACCTTTTGGGTCAAGGGAGTACCCAGCACCGTACTCCGTACCCATACTTCATCAGTGCAGGCGCGCTATATGGAAAAGCATAAGCCGCCTTTTAAAATTGTCGTGCCGGGGAAAGTTTTCCGCTATGAAGCAACCGATGCGACGCACGAAGCTCAGTTTTATCAGATTGAAGGATTGGTTGTTGGTGAGGATATTTCTCTCGCCAACCTCAAACACACCCTCAATGAATTTTTTAAACGGCTCTATGGTCCAGAGGCAAACATTCGTTTTCGTCCATCGTTTTTCCCTTTCGTTGAACCTGGTGTTGAGGTAGATGTATCTTGTTTTAAATGTGATGGTAAGGGATGCGGTATGTGTAAACAGACAGGGTATATAGAAGTTATGGGGGCAGGGATGGTGCACCCTAATGTTTTGAAGTCTGGTGGTATTGACCCAAAAAAGTATAGCGGTTTTGCGTTTGGTACCGGCGTGGATCGTCTCGTTATGCTTAAATATGGTATTGACGATATTCGACTCCTCTATGCGGGAGATCTGCGCCTTGTGAATCAATTTTAGAAAATGAATATTTCAATTTCCTACAACTGGCTTAAGTCACATTTTGACAAGGACATTCCAAATTCTGGCGAGTTTGTTGGTATTCTCACAAAAAACCTCGCCGAGGTTGAGGGGGTGGAAATTCGCGGAGATGATACTATTTTTGATATAAAAATTATGCCTGATCGTGGGCACGATCTATTGTGTCACAAGGGAATCGCGCGCGAAGTTTCGGTGTTGAGCGGAGTACCACTTAAAAACGAAAAACGAAAAACGAAAAACAAAAAATCATCCCCAGCAACAATGCTCCGCGTCTTTGTTGAAGATGTAAAACTTTGTCCGCGCTATATGGGGCTTGTGGTGGAGAATATCAAAGTAGGAGATTCGCCAGCGTGGCTTCGTACGCGCCTTGAGTCAGTGGGACAACGATCCATCAACAATATCGTGGACATTACGAACTTTGTAATGCTTGAAATAGGGCAGCCGATGCACGCATTTGACTTAGGCAAATTAGCAACCAACGACAAACAACAGACGACGATAGAAGTGCGAAAGGCGCGCGGAGGAGAGAAGATAACGACGCTTGATGAAAAAGAAATAATACTTACTCCCGATACGCTCGTCATTGCTGACAGTAATCAAGCGCTTGCCATTGCGGGGATAAAAGGAGGCAAGGACGCGGTGGTAGATGGCGCAACAACGAGTATTATTTTTGAGGCGGCAAATTTTAATGCGGTACATACGCGCAAGACTGCGCAAAGAGTCGGTATCCGCACCGATTCATCAAAACGATTTGAACACGGACTTTCGCCATCCTTGGTCTCTGATGCAATGTCTCTTGCGGTAGAGATGTTGGTTGAATTATGTCCCGATGCAATAGTTGGCGAAGCCATAGATGTGTATCCTGAGCCACAACAAGAGAAGACAATAACTATGAGCGTAAAAGATATAAACGGCATTCTTGGAACGACACTTTCGGGGGATGAAGTAGAGAAAATTCTCAACCGTTTGGATTTTAAAAATGAACGCAGGGGAGAGATATTCGTCGTAACGCCACCTCTCCTTCGCCTTGACCTTGTTATCAAGGAGGATATTGCCGAGGAGATTGGTCGTGTGTATGGATTTGATAAGGTCATTGATGCTCCGCTTCCTCCTCTTTCTTTTACTCCGAAACCACTCAAGGAATATTATTATGCAAATATGATCCGCGACACACTCGTCGCGCAGGGTTTTTCGGAAGTATACACTTCGTCATTTCAAAAAGAGGGTGTGTTTGCAGTAGAAAATCCTCTTGCTCTCGATAAGGCATTTTTGCGAAAGGATCTGGCAACGAATATTAAGCAATCTCTCGAGCTCAATACGTATAATGCGCCACTCCTTGGACTTGATGAAATTAAGATTTTTGAAATTGGTAAAGCGTTTCCCGGAGTGATGCAGGAGAAACTTTTGTGCGTGATAGGTATTGAGATGGTGAAGACAAATAAAAAGAAAGCGGAAATTACGCGCGAGGCTCTTGAACAAGCGAGAACTCTTTTAGGTGAAATATTAGAAAATCCAATCGATGGGGAATTTTCTGAAAATATTTTTGAATTTGACCTTGGCGCTTTCTTGGATAAATTGCCTGAACCAAAAGCAGGGGAGCCTTTTACTTCTACGAGCACTCGCTACACGAAATTCTCTCCCTATCCATTTATGCTTCGCGACATTGCCCTCTGGGTTCCCGAAGGAATCTCTGTAGATGATGTGCTCTCTGTTGTTTCAAGCGAAGCGGGCGAGCTTCTCCGCACGAAAAAGCTTTTTGATGTCTTCACGAAAGAATTTCCCGAAGGTAAAAAAACATCCTACGCTTTCAACCTCGTCTTTCAGTCATACGAAAAGACTCTTTCTGATGAAGAAATAAATAGCATTATGGAACGCATTACCACCACGCTCTCAGCAAAAAGTTGGCAGGTGCGGTAGTTTATTTGACGAGAGTAGGTAATCGTGCTAGATTTTTTTTGGAAAGTCTCAATGGCCATCCTTATCCTCGGCGGTGGCGTACCAAAGAACTACAGTTTGCAGCCGGAACCGACACTCTCGCAGATCTTCATGCTTGAGGGAATCAAGGGCTACGATTACGATTTTCAGATTGTATCGTCTCCGGTGACGGACGGCAGTCTGTCGGGTTGCTTCGCTTCTGAGGCGGTAACATGGGGCAAGGTGAACCCGGGGAAGATACATCAGACCGCAAGTTTGCAGGCGGACTACTCAACCGTAATGCCGTTTATCGTACGGGCATTGGTTGAAAAATTTCCCAAAATTCCTCCGCTCCGTCTTTTTAATCGTCGCGAGGAACTTATGGGGGTGTTGGACGCCGCCGTGAATAAGCGGGCGCGGTACCTCAAAGAGAAAACTTTTTCATTTCCCTTGGTGGTTTTGTAAAATCTACAAATACTCCGCGACCTCCTTTATCGGAGGCGCGGGGTATTTTTTATATATGATTATCTCGTATTTCTGATCGTAAAGTTAAAAAAGATGGCTGGCAGGTACGGTAATTTTTGAACAATGTTTTTCGTGTGCTATGATGCCCTTATGTCATCTCTCGGAACGATTACCCTTATAAAAATATTCATACCTGCCACGCTTTCTTTCGTCCTTGGAATTTTGATGACGCCTCTTTTGATGCGTTATTTTATAAAATATCGGATGTGGAAGAAAAATTCCCGTAAGAGCAGTGAAAAATCCGTGGCGTTTTTGCAGATCCACAATGAGGAGGGGGAGCTCTCCACTCCGCGCGTAGGGGGGATGGTGGTATGGCTTGCGGTAGTATTGGTGATTTTTTTATTCGCTATTCTGTCATTAGTTTTGCCAACACCACTCACCTCAAAGCTCAATTTTCTCAGTCGCAACCAAACATTCATACCGCTCTTTGCATTTATTTCGGCTGCCCTCTTGGGACTCTCTGACGATCTCCTCCAAATATTCGGCAAGGGTGGATATGCAAATGACCACACAATGTATCGCAAAATAAAAGCGGGGACGATTATTTTAATAGGGTTTCTTATCGGGCTTTGGTTTGTTTTTAAACTTGGCATTACTGCTGTTTTTGTCCCTTTTTATGGCTCTCTTGAGTTAGGGCTTCTTTTCATTCCGTTTTTCATTACGGTAATGCTTGCGACTTTTTCCACAAGCGTGATTGACGGCATTGATGGACTTTCTGCGGGGGTTCTTGCTCCAGTATTCATTGGCTATGCGGTGATCGCTTTTTTAAATAATCAGGTTGACCTCGCCGCTTTCTCTTCTGCTGTTGTGGGAGGGACGCTCGCATTCCTTTGGTTTAATATTCCGCCCGCGCGATTTTATATGGGGGAAACGGGAATGCTTGCGCTCACGGTCGTTCTCTCTGTCCTCGCTTTTATGACCGATACGGTATTTATTCTCCCTGTCATCGCGCTCCCGCTCGTCGCTACATCTTTTTCGGTTATTGTTCAAATGCTCTCAAAGAGATTTCGGGGAGGTAAAAAAATATTTCTCGTCGCGCCACTCCACCACCACTTTGAGGCTATTGGATGGCCTAAATACAAAGTAACGATGCGGTATTGGGTCATCGCGATGGTGTCGGTGGTGGTTGGGGTAACCCTTGCTCTGTTGAGCAAATAAAATTTTAAATTTCAAATTCTAAATTTTAAATCAATTTTAAATATCTCAATTTTTAAACATTTAGTAATTTAGATTTCATTTAAAATTTAAAATTTGTAATTTAAAATTAATTGAATATGTGTGGAATAACCGGCTTTATTAATAAGGGGAACAAAGACGAAATCATCCGCAGAATGACGGATGCTATTATTTATCGTGGTCCCGACGATGATGGGTATTTCGTGGGTGGAGAGATAGCTCTCGGAATGCGCCGTCTCTCTATCATTGATCTTGAGGGCGGGAAACAACCGATTACTTCGCAGGATGAAAATTTCGTTATTGTTTTTAATGGTGAGATTTACAATTACCGCGCGCTCCGCGAGGATTTGATTCTGCGCGGGTACAAGTTCAAGACTCATACCGATACCGAGGTCGTCCTCCATCTTTTTGAAGCGGAGGGAAGCGCGTGTTTGAGTAAACTTCGCGGTATGTTTGCATTTGCCATTTTTGACAAACAATCACAGAAACTTTTTATCGCTCGTGATTTTTTTGGCATTAAACCGCTTTATTATCTTTTGAGTAGTGACGGCAATATGCGCGCTTTTGGGTCTGAAATAAAGAGCATTTTGGCTATTCAGGGTGTGCCTCGTATGGTCAATGACGAAGCGGTACTCAACTATCTTTCCTTTCAGTATAATCCGCTTAAAGAAACTTTCTTTAAAAATATTTTCAAACTTGCGCCGGGGAGTTTTCTTGATATTGATATTGCGAGCGGAAAATTTGTTGAGAAAAAATATGATGAATAAAACTTTCAACTTTTACTATCGGTTTTGACGAGGTTTCCGAGGCGCGCGAGGCGGAAGTGACCGCGCGACACATTGGTACCGACCATAAAGCCATCAACATATCGCGTGATGAATATTTTAGAGAAATCCCTAACATTGTGTGGCACTTTGACGAGCCGGTCGCCGACCCTTCTGCCGCGGCGCTTTATTTTGTCGCTCGCGAAGCGCGGAAAAAAGTAAAGGTGGTAATGTCGGGTGAAGGGGCGGATGAACTCTTTGGCGGATATAATATTTACCTTGAATCCTATGCGCGTCGCAGACTTGCTCTCGTACCAAAGATTATTCGAGAAAATATTTTGCGCCCGCTCGCAGAGTCAAAGTATTCATTTCGTGGGAAAAATTTTCTCGTTCGTTTTTTTAGTTATTTGGAAGATTGGTATATTGGCAATGCGAATATTTTTACTCCGCGCGAAGTTGAGAATATGTGGAAAGGGGATACATATGAGCGGATGAGTCTTGCTCCTCTTTATAAAAAAGTATCCGACCGCGATGACTCCGAAAAGATGCAGTACATTGACATCAATACTTGGCTTCCGGGGGATATTTTGGCAAAAGCAGACAAGATGACGATGGCTCATTCTCTTGAGCTTCGCGTGCCGTTTTTGGATCGCAATGTTTCTGATTTTGCGCGCCGTCTTCCTCCGAAATTAAAATGGAAAAATTACACCACTAAATATCTTTTGCGCTCTGTTGCGGATACTTTGCTTACTCCCGCAATCGCGCGGAGAAAAAAACTCGGCTTTCCTACCCCCGTAGGAAAGTGGTTTGACGCATCGCAAAAAGAGCTCTACCGTTCTATTGTTGAGAATACCTATATTCGGGAGCATTTCAATATGTCTGTCGTTCAAAAACTCATTGATGATCATATCTCTGGTCGCAAAAACAATGCACGCAAAATCTACCTCTTTCTCCTTTTTGCTCTCTGGTATGATATTTTCATCGGAGAGACAATGAAGGTGGGAAAAGAATAGTTTTTTCTTTCATTCTGCTTGATTATTTGCTATAATGGTAGCATATAGATAGATGCCCCGTAATGGGGTGTTGTTTTACTCTATCACTAAAAATGGCTAAAAAAGATGAAAAAATAGAGGGGTACGGAGCGGAAGACATTGTCGTTCTTGAGGGACTTGAGCCGGTGCGCAAACGACCGGGAATGTATATCGGGTCTACGGGGCTTGAAGGCCTACATCACCTTATCTGGGAGATTTTTGATAATTCGCGCGATGAGGCGATGGGCGGTTTTGCTAATCGCATTGAAGTGGCGCTTCTCCCTGGAAATCGCGTGCGCGTGGTGGACAATGGTCGCGGTATCCCCGTTGATGTGCATTCAAAAACAAAAGTTTCCGCGCTCGAGACCATTATGACAACCCTCCACGCGGGGGGAAAATTTGAAGGCAAAGGATACAAAGTATCCGGCGGTCTTCATGGGGTGGGGGCGTCAGTCGTCAACGCTCTCTCGGTGTATACGCAGGTTGTTGTGCATCGCGATGGAGGTATCTATATGCAGGAGTATGAACGAGGCAAGAAGAAAGCTCCTGTCAAAAAAGTCGGCGCGACCAAATGGAATGGCACGATTGTCACCTTTGAACCCGATGAACAAATCTTTAAAGAGATCGTATGGAATTGGAATCAGATCGTCAACCATCTCCGCCAGCAAGCGTACCTCATCAAGGCGCTCCACATCAATATTATCGATGCGCGTACTTATGAGGGAAAGCTAAAGACAGATGAAGAGATTTATCTCAAAGACTTAGGACTTGAGGTTCCCTCACAATCATTTTATTTTGATGGAGGGCTGGTTTCTCTCGTGCGCTTTTATAATCAACACCAGAAACCAGTACATAAAAATATTTGTTATGTTGAAAAAGAAGTTGACGGAGTCGCGGTAGAAGTCGCTATTCAGTATATTGACGATATATCTTCTCGTGAGCTTGCTTTTGCGAACAATACCTACAATGTTGACGGTGGTACTCACATAACCGGTTTTCGTACGGCTCTCACCCGCAAGCTCAATGATTATGCGCGCAAAAATAATTTTATTAAAGAAAAAGAAGAGAACTTCACTGCTGATGATGTGCGCGAAGGCTTGACTTCGGTGGTGTCGGTAAAGCTCCACGAGATTCAGTTTGAAGGACAGACCAAGGGCAAACTGGGGAGTGTGGAGGCTCGCGGCGCGGTGGAAAAAGTGTTTGGGGAAGCATTCGGGCAGTTTCTTGAGGAAAATCCGGATGATGCAAGGTCTATCATCAACAAAGTCCTCCTCGCGCTCCGCGCGCGCAAGGCGGCAAAAGCGGCAAAAGAAAGCGTCCTTCGCAAAGGGGCGCTCGAGGGGCTCACGCTTCCCGGCAAACTTGCGGATTGTCAGACCTCAAAGGCCGAAGAGTCGGAAATCTTTATTGTGGAGGGAGATTCAGCAGGCGGTTCGTCAAAACAAGGTCGCGACAGGCGCACACAAGCAATTCTCCCTCTCAAAGGAAAGATATTGAATGTGGAACGCGCGCGCTTGGACCGGATGCTCGCTTCGGTGGAGATTCGTTCTCTGGTGGTGGCAATGGGTACGGGAATCGGTGACATTTTTGATATTTCCAAGCTTCGTTATCACAAGATCATTATCGCCACCGATGCCGATGTGGATGGCGCGCATATTCGCACACTCCTTCTCACGCTCTTTTACCGTTATTTCAAACAAGTGATTGAAGGTGGGTTTATTTATATTGCGCAACCACCTCTTTATAAAATTAAAAAAGGTAAAGAAATTACCTATGTATACAGCGAAGAAGAAAAAATCGCATTTCTCGGCAAAGATGTGAGTTTGCTTGAAATTGTTGAAGAACAAGAAGAGGGCGCGGTAGGAACCGAAGCTGAAATCACGGAGGCGGATGAAGAAAAATCTAAAAAACGCGAGCCGAAAATATCTCTCCAACGATATAAAGGCCTCGGAGAGATGAATCCTGACGAGCTTTGGGAGACCACCATGAACCCCGTAAGTCGCGTATTGAAGCAAGTAACCATAGAGGATGCCGTTGAAGCTGACCGAGTATTTGATATACTTATGGGGGAGGATGTCCTCGCACGAAAATCATTTATTCAATCCAATGCCGCGACGGCAAATGTGGATATATAAATAGTTACTAGCCAATAGTTAATAGTAAAAAAATGAATAAAAAATATATAATTACCGCTGTCGTTATCGCTCTTGTGTTTGTATATGGGGTATTCTTGCGAGGAGATAAATCTCTTAATGGTATTCCGATGAATGAGACACCTCAAGAACAGGAACAGGCAACAACGAGCGCCACTACTCTCCCTGTGGCTCATTCGGTTACAAAAACCACAACCACGACATCTGCGCCAAAAGCGTCCAGTGTTACTATTTTGAAAGATGGTTCATACCTTGTTTCATACACCGATCGCGGATTTGTTCCCGCGACACTTGAAATAAAAACGGGTAAGTCAGTGCATTTCGTCAATAATTCAAACAAGGCGATGAGCTTGACCACAACCGAACCAAATAGTCAAATCTATGGAGAATTCAATCAAGGGAAAACGGTTGGCAAGGGAGGATCGTATGATTTCACCTTCTTGCAATCGGGAGTGTGGAGTTATGTAAATCGTAATAATCAAGTGGACAAGGGGGTGGTTATCGTGAAATAGAATAAATGTGATATACTTGGGGGGTACCATTAGCAGATAAGATAATTGACTATTTTTATGACGGAAGATAAAAAGAAAAAAGTTTGTAAGAAAGGCATGTGTGAAGACTGCAAAGGTGATGAGTGTAAAAATAAATGCGAGAACGGACATATATGTTCAGATGGAAAGTGTGGAAGTAGTCACGAATGCCAAGGTGATGAATGTAGTGAATGTGATACCACCTCTAATTAATTTTCCCCGCTAATCTTAAAAGCAGTGGCAAATTAAAGCCCCGACACTCTCGTAGATGGTCGGGGCTTTTTAGTCGTTGAATTATATGGCTCGTTTCTGCCAAGGGATGCCCTTGGCGGCGAGGAGAATGGAGGCGAGGCAGTCGCCGTACCCTACCATTTCTTGGTAGGCGCTTCGCTGGCTTGGCGTTAAGAAAAGTTCACCAAGGAGCGCCATCCCCGCTACTCTCGAGATTATTCCGCTGTGCCATGCGTCTGACCTTGCGTGCTCAATAAGAGCTTGCAAAATTGAAACCGATGAGTGCTTATATGCGGATAAAAGCATACGAAGCCGGAGCAGATCGACCCCAAGGCCAAACAACCCAATCCCCATAGTTACAGGAAGCCAGACGGTATTTCCTGATCCCAATCGCTCATATGCTTCCTCTGAGATGAAAAGTGATCCGACAAAGAGGAAGATAGCGATAATTTTGTTCCTTGTCGCGCGGATTTTCTCCTCTTGGTGAGGGTTCGCTCCGGCTTTATGAGACAAATACCCCTACAAAGTCTGCTCCCGCATCCGCAAGAGCGTGAAGCGAATCTGACAGGACTGCCATACTGAAACGGAGTCCTATCAATGTTTGCGCAATACCCGCGATGAGAGCGAGCGCGCCCGTTATCGTTTAGAGGTGCTTTTCACAAATACACCGCATCTTTGGGGCAGGGTAATCCGAGGAGTATCCCTTGAGAATTAAATGAGAAATCTTTTTCCTCACAATGGCCTCCTTTATTTTTTAATTTATTTTGCAACTTTTTAAATTATGGCAAAAAAATACTCGATTGTCAATTTGTAAAAAATTTGTTACTATGCACAAATGTTGTACACGGGAAAAGGGGACAAGGGGACAACGCAAACTTTTGGATGTTGTGACCAGAGAATTTCAAAGAGTTCGGCAGTCACTGAAGCGCTTGGTTCCCTTGATGAAGTCAATTCATTTCTTGGTGTCGTAAAAATGCATCCTCGTTCGCGAGAGATTACGGTGTCTTCTGCTCGTGGGGTGCAGATGGTTGCAAAAACAATAGAGAAGATACAACAACATCTTTTTATTGCGCAGGCGGAGGTGGCGGGAGCGGATAAACATATTGAGGAAAAGAATGTGCGCGAAATAGAGGACATCATCAATACGATTGAAGCAGGGCTTCCTCCCATTACCACATTTTTTGTTTCGGGAGGTACGGAACTTTCGGCGCTTATTGATTTTGCGCGCACGCTCGCGCGGCGCGCCGAGAGACGAGTTGTGGGGGTAGCGGATGAGGGAAGTATCATTATCCACAAGGATACCCTTGTATATTTAAACCGTCTCTCGTCGCTCCTCTACGCGCTCGCTCGACAAGTAAACCTCAGTTCTGGTATAACAGAGGAGTCGCCGAATTATTAGCCACTAGCCACTAGAAAATTAGTGGATAGAAACTAATAACTAGTGGCTAGTAGACATGGTGGCCATGGTGTAATGGTCCACCCCAACATTGTGTAGAAACCCTTGAGCGTATTTTGCGTACATATGGTAAACTTTAGAGAAATTAGTAGTAATTATTTTAATCATATGAAAAAAATAATCATTTTGTTTGGGGTTCTCCTCGTCATCGTTGCCCTAGGGTGGTATATATTTACGCGAACAGCATCAGCCCCAACGGTTTCTCCGCTCACCAGTACTCCTCTGTCACAAGCGGTGGACACATCTGGTCCATCGACAGCACTTTTGTTGGCTACCGTAAACTATACCGTGAAAGGATTTTCTCCTGCCATCATAACTATCAGACAGGGAGGCACCGTAACATTTACGAGTGTTGACGGCAGTCCGATGTGGGTTGCTTCCGCAGTACATCCAACACACTTGATATATGATGGGACGAGTCGCACAGAACACTGTCCAAATCCTACCGACACAGCATTTGACCAATGTGGTAGTGGTGTTTCGTATACATTCAAATTTTTGAAACTCGGCGAGTGGAAATATCACAATCATATGAATGCGGGGGATTGGGGTTCTGTTACGGTCGTTCAATAATATGAATACTAAAAACACCTCAGATATTCTCTTGCGCATTGGTGTTGCATTTGCTTTTTTGTACCCACCGATTAACGCTATCTTTAACCCGGATTCGTGGATTGGGTATTTCCCAAAATTTGTGCACGGTATTGTTCCCGACTTGGTACTTTTGCATGGACTCGGAGTCGTCGAGGTCATTATTGCGCTCTGGATACTCTCTGGCAAAAAGATATTCTTTCCGTCTCTTATTGCGGGAATTACGATCATTTCTATTGTTTTATTTAATCTTAATAATTTCGAAGTTCTCTTCCGCGATCTGTCCATTGCGATGGTGGCGTTTGCCTTGGCGCTTAATGCAAGTGACACTGGCATATAATCCTTTTCTTGGTCGCTTTATTTGTGTATACTTATAGGTAATGAAAGGCATATTGGAAACATTTAAAAAGAGTCTTTATAATCCAGAATTTTATCGCGAGATTTCCGGTAAGTCATTTAAAGACGCGTTTCGCTACTATGTAAAAATTACGGCGTTTCTTGCTGTGGCGCTGACTACTGTTTTTGCGGTAACGCTCATCCCGCAAGGGGTGCGATTTCTCAGAGAACAAGCGCCCCTCCTTATTGAGGAGCATTATCCTCAAGGTCTTATGATCACGATCGAGAAAGGTCAAGCTCATACGAATGTCGCTGAACCATATTTTGTTTCAAAAGAGAATGGGCCATCAAAAATCTTTGAGGGAAGCGATTTCGAGAACCTTCTTGTCATTGATACCCAAAATGGCTTTAATAAAGATACTTTTGATAAGTATAAAACATTCGCGCTTCTTACCAAGACTGAATTGATAACGAAAGATACCCGCAATAAGACCACCATCCAGGATCTCCGCGGATTTCCCGATGTGGTTGTGAGTCAAGAAACCCTCATTTCTCTTGTTGAAAAAACGAGGGGAATGCTCGCATATTTTATTCCCGCGGGCATTTTGGCGGTACTCATCGCTCTTTTTACCGGTTACCTCATCTATCTCGTTCCGCTCCTCCTCTTTGCGCTCATTCCGTTCATCTTTGCGTGGATAAAAAATACCCCTTTGTCTTATGGAGATGCTTACAAGATGAGCATCTATGCGGGGGTCCCCGGGCTTGCCCTGAAAACGCTCCTCAATATGTCCGGATTCTTTTTTGTCCCCGCATATTTGTCATTCCTTGTTTTTGTTTTGATCATCATTCTCAATATGAAAGATAGAGAACAGCGGGCGCTTTTTTAATACATACACCTATGAGCTACTACGAACGACTTGCTTCGGACGAGACGATTAAAAAAACAGTCGCTTCCCTTAAGGAACGCAATATCAATGCCATCGTTGTTGCTACGCGCGAAGAGGCGCTCAAGAAAATAAAAGATCTCATTCCGCGCGGAGCAGGGGTGATGAACGGGTCGTCGGTAACGCTTCAAGAAATCGGTTTCGTCGATTATTTAAAGAATGGAAAACACGGGTGGAATAATATTCACGAAGAGATTCTTAATGAAAAAAATTCTAAAAAAAAGGCAAAACTTCGCAAACAGAGCATCATCGCCCCGTATTTTTTGGGGAGTGTTCACGCTATTACGGAAGGAGGCCAAGTGGTTGTTGCCTCTGCTTCAGGGAGCCAGATGCCGAGCTATGCATTTTCTTCGGATAATGTTATTTGGGTCGCGGGCGCTCAAAAAATCGTGCCTGACCTCGACAGCGCAATGAGACGACTCAATGAATTCGTCATTCCTCTTGAAAATAAGCGGATGCAAAGCGCGGGGTACCCGGGCACCGTCCTCGGTCGCATTCTTATTTTTGAGCGCGAGATTATGCCGAATCGGCACATAACCCTCATCCTTGTAAAAGAAAAGTTAGGGTTTTAGGATTTTGTAGATAGTGATTCCAAACCCAAACAACACGGTTGAAATGATTGCGGACAAAATACAGTAGATACAAAATGCTCCGATAAGGAATTTTTGCACATAGATAAAATAAAGCGACATCAAGAAGCCAAGGGTTGTTGCAAGGAGGAGAAGGCGCGCAAAGATATATCTTTTAGTATCAAGGTAGAGAATTCCAAACGCTCCGATTGCGAGATAGAATATCATTCCATACACCGAAAGAGGAATGCCGAAAAGTGCCGAATAGGGAGATTTAGAAACTTCGTCGCACCCAGTAAAGCCGAGAACACACGGTATTGGTCCGCCTGACATTCTCTTGGCGAGAAGGAATGTTGAGTCCGCAAAGCCGACAAAGGCGAGCGCGATAACAAACACAAAACAAATCGTTATAAATTTTTTATTTGCCGTATTATCCATGGATGAGCGCGTATTCTATGAGAGCTTTAAGCTCCTCGTATCCGCGCGGGTTCTGCATTCTTTTGCCATTGAGATAAAATGAAGGGGTTGAATTGACCCCTGCGCTTAACCCGGTTTCTTTATCATGAGCCACGCTATCTTTCGTGGTTGATGAATTAACATCCGTGGCAAATTGAATCATATCCAGATTGAGAGATTTGGCATATCCTTCAAAAGTTTTTCCCGCATTCGTTTCTTCCGACCAGTCTGATTGATGTTCGAAAATCATTGTATACATCTCCCAGAATTTACCCTGTTTTCCCGCAGCCTCTGCCGCATAGCTCGCATTTAAGGCATTTTTATGTTGAGGGAGAGGGAAGTGGCGATAGGTAAACGAGAGGCGATCTTTGTATTCTTCAAGTACTTTTTCTACCACGGGATAGTACGCGCCACAGGCAGGACACTGAAAATCGCCGTATTCAACGAGGGTAACTTTTGGGTTTTTTGAGCCTTTGGTCCAGTCGGTATTGTTAACTTGTTCCATGAGAAGCCCTTGATTGTTTCGGCTCGGTGTTTCGGCGGGAGAAGTGGCAACATTCCATATTGCGAATATTGTAATTCCCACAACCAAAATCACCGAAACCCAAACAATAATTCTTTTTTGTGTATCCATAATGCCAACATTGTAGCAGAGCAGATATGCAAAAGCAAACATTTTGGAAAATAGTAAGTAGAAAATAGAAGAGGAGATGGGAAATAGAATTTTTGAATTTATTCTACTTGCTACTTTCTAGCTTCTACTTTCTATCCAATATGGTGTAGAATATTCCTATGAAATACATCAGCTCGAGGGGAGAGGGGGAAATGAAAATAGTAGACGATATTCGCGCGCGCGCTATAGAGTACACGGCGACAATGAGAATGGCAATGAGCGATAGCAAGTATGCCTTGCCCGAAGCATCACTTCGTCTTCCGTTTGATCGCGCGCTCTATGAAAAATCAGCCACCCTCGCAAGCAAGCTCCGGAGCGAGAGTCTTAATTATGTGATAAATATTGGTATTGGAGGATCCAGTCTTGGTGCGCAGGCTGTCTACGAAGCGCTGTTCGGTGTCCTTGATAGATATAATCCCTTTGCGCCCAAGATGCTTTTTGCGGAGTCCTGCGATCAGAGTATTCTTTCCGATATTTCCGAAATCATTTTGAATGAAGTTGAAAAGAAAGAAGAGATCATCGTCGTCATCGGGAGTAAATCGGGGACAACGACCGAGACCATAATGAACGCGTCTATTATGGTGGGTGCTTTACATAAAAAGTTTGGCTCTATTGGGGATCGTGTCGTGTGTATCACCGAAGAAGATTCGCCACTTTGGAGTGTTGGCAAAGAGCAGGGATATTCCTTGCTCCCTATCCCAAAGATGGTGGGAGGGAGATACTCAGTTTTTTCCCCTGTGGGGGTATTCCCTCTCCTTGCGGTGGGACTCGATATGAAACTTCTTCTTAAGGGTGCCGAGGAAGAACTGCACGATTGCATTGACCAAGGGGTCGAGAGTCGCGCTTTTTGCGCCGCTTTCGATATTTTTGAGTGGAATAAAAAGGGCATCAATATTTTTGACATCTTTTTATTTCATCCGGAATTGGAATCTTTTGGAAAGTGGTATCGGCAACTTTTTGCGGAAAGTTTGGGGAAGGATACTACAATAGAAGGGGAAACAACGACACCCTTGCTTGTCCCCACGGTATCCATCGGGTCCACGGACCTTCATTCTATGGAACAGATGCATCTCGCTCACCCCCGCGCCACCGCGCGCACCCTTGTCCGCGTAAACGCGCCTCATTGGGATCATAACGCTGTCGTTCACGAGCGCGCGATTGCGTCTCTTGTTCCCGGAGTACTTGATCGCGAACCGCGCCAGATTATGGATGCAATCTATGAGGGGGTACAAAAGACTTACGATACGCGCGGAGTGCGGTATGCTGAAATTGAGCTTCCCGACATTTCTCTCCAAACTCTCGGCGCGCTTCTGCAGTTTGAAATGTGTGTGGTGATGCACCTTGCCAATCTTCTCCATATTGATGCATTCAATCAGCCCAATGTTGAAGAATACAAAAATGTGGTGCGAGAGATATTAGGAAAAGGAGAGCTGAAAAGCAGTGAATAGATATTGTCTCGATTTAAGATATGGTACAATGGTAATAATGCAGTAAATAATTTATCAGTAACATCAATATCGTATGAAATATTTTTTAATGATAGGCGTGTTTATTATTCCTTCTGTTGTGTTTGCGGGAGTTGCGGAGACTCTTGCTCAGTTTGATAATTATTCAGGGATGTTCGAATCCATCTCTCTCTGGTCGACGATTATCATTGCGCTCACGACGAGTATTATGGTGTGGACACTGGGGCGTAAAATGCATGGGGGAGTTTTAGGGAAAGTTCTTGTTTATTTTAGTATAGGTATGACCCTCATCTTTTTAGGGTTTGCTACCGAGGTGTCGTGGCTCCAAAATATTCCTCATATTTATCTCAAGCTTGTCCATGATTCGCTCTATATTATCGGGTATATTTTAATGGGGATAGCGGCGACCAAACTCCTTAATGTTATCAAGGGGGCGTGAAGGCAAGTCGAAAGTTTATAAAGTTTATAAAGTTGAAAGTGGGTACGGATGCGAATACTTTATAAACTTTATAAAACTTTATTAACTTTATAAACTAAACTATTATGAATAAATTATTATTTCTTCCGAAGGAAAGGTCGTTGAAGTAAAGGGGGATTCTTCAGAGGCGCTTAGAAAACTTATTGATGTCTATGTGGAACTTTCCGGGCAAATTGTACGGAATGCGCTCACTCCTATCTTTGCAAAATATCCTGAGGTTAAGTCCAATTAAGTATTATAGAACATCTATTTTTTACGACCACCTATGTCGCTTTCCCGCGAAATCTTACTTGTTATCTTAATTTTAATTTCAGGCGCCCTCTATATAGGAATAGCCATCTTTTCTTATTGGTGGTTCCGTCGCGCGCGTCATAAGGTGGAAGAAAAAGACAGAGAGATCAAATACCATCTCTACGAGGTTGCTATCTTGAAAGAGATTGCTGATCGCACAGGGTATTCGCTCAATATTAAAAAAATTCTGGATGTTATCGCGGGGTCACTCGGCCAGTTTTTAGAATATAGCGCGGTCTCGTATATGTTGATTGAGCCGTCAAAAATTCTTTTTAAAATTGATCTTGAGCATTCCGTCTCCGCTGAGTTTATCAATGAAATAAAAAAGAGAATGATTGCTTCTCTATCGGCGCTCACAGGGCATGATGTTTCATACAATCAAATAGAAGAGACCATCACAGGAGCTTTGACTACGGAAGATGCTTTAGCCACCGTTCAGTCATATTTCAATATTCCTCTCGTGATTGGGACTGAGCTTGTGGGGGTGCTTACGATCGCAGACACGAAAGCAGGGCTCTATAAAGAAAAAGAGATGGAGATCCTTTACAAAATCGTAAACCAAGCTTCACAAGCGGTGACAAAGCTCGAAGAAGTCATTAAGGCGGAACAGGGTAAAATCGTGGCAATGATTGAAAGCATGGTCGAAGGCGTTGTGATGACCGATCTTAATTATCGTATCGTAGCGGTAAACCAAGCCGCCCGAACTATTATCGGATACATAAAATCTGAGACACCCACGATATTCGATTTTATTGATATATTCAAAGATGCTTTTGACATAAAAAGTAAACTGGAAGAATCTATTAAATTGGATAAAATAGTTAAAGTAGAGGAAGTTTTATTCAATCAAAAATATTACCAAGTGCTCGTAACTCCCGTAAAGTCAAGCGGTGGTGCTACTAAAGGAAAAGTTTTGGGAGGAGCAGTGATTTTTCATGATATTACGAATGAAAAGGAGGTAGAAAAAATGCGCAATGATTTTACTTCAATGCTTGTTCACGAGCTTCGGTCACCATTGGGGAATATTAAAAAAATTGGAGAGCTTTTGAAATCCCCAAAGATTCTTGATGATAAAAAGATTACGAGCGAATATGTGTCGATGCTTTATGAGAGTTCATCTGCAATGCTTGATATGGTAAACGATCTTCTCGATGTGGCAAAACTTGAATCAGGCAAATTTGTCATCGATAAACAATCTGCAAATATTCGGGAAATAATTCTTGCGCGCATAAAATTTTTTGAGATGACGGCGCAATCACTTTCGATATCGCTCAAATCTTCTATTGCGTCAGATATACCCGCGCTCATTGACCTTGATACAAATAGGATTGCTCAAGTTTTGAATAACCTCATTTCAAATGCGCTGAACCATACTCCTCACGGCGGGACAGTCACCGCTCTTTGTTTTCTGCATAAGAAAGGGGAAGTGATTGATGGCGAAGCGACAAAACAGGGAGTGCCGTGGGTTATTAATGGTGAGGAAAATAGTTCGACAAAATATATTCCTGAAAGCGTGGTAATTGCCGTGACGGATACGGGAGAAGGTATTCCGCCTGAATCCCTCAAGAAGCTCTGGAATAAATTCACTCAATTTGAATCAAGTGCGAGACAGAAGGACCATCAAGGGACGGGGCTGGGACTGGTTATTGTGAAAGGGATCATTGAGGCGCACGGAGGCGCCGTAGGGGTAAGGTCAATCTCAGGGAAGGGGAGCACTTTTTATTTTACCCTTCCTTGTGTATAATGAGATAAATAAAATGGAAACAAAGAAAAAAATACTGATCATTGATGACGATAAGATCTTCTCAAAGATCCTTCGCGACTGGCTAACAAAAGGAGATAGGAAATATGAGGTTACTACTGTCTTTGACGGAGAGGAAGGGTTTAGCGCCGCTTCTCGCGAAAGACCGGATCTTATCCTGTGCGATCTGATGATGCCAAAGTTCGGAGGTATCGAATTCCTCAAAAAACTCAGAAATGAAGCGTGGGGCAAGGATATTCCCGTAATCATTCAAACACAGTTTTCCGATCTTGAGAAAATGAGTGAAGGCGCAGAGCTTGGCGTGCGCGGATATATTGTCAAGTCGGATTATTTAATGGAAGATATTTTGAAGCAGGTGGAGGAGGTGCTTAAGTAACTATGGAAACACACAAAATACAACTTTATAGAGCGCTCACGGTACTTGTTTTGATCGGCGCTGTTTTTGCAGGGACGAGAATAATCACTGAGATAAAAGGGTATCGTTTTATCGGAGGTGGAGTATCTGCTACGAATACAATCTCGGTCTCGGGGGAAGGGGAGGTTTTGGCGGTGCCGGATATAGCAACAATCTCTTTTGGTGTTCGCGAAGAGGCAAAGAAAGTTTCTGACGCGCAAAACAAAGTAAGCGCTAAAATGAAAACAACGCTCACCGCGGTGCGAAAACTCGGTGTACCCGACAAAGATATCAAAACACAAAATTATAATTCATATCCGAAATATGAATGGCAAGATGGCGCCGTTTCGTGTTTAAGTTTGAATTGTCCTCCACCGCGTCCTAATAAACAGGTGCTTACTGGCTACGAAGTATCTCAATCAGTGACCATTACGGTCCGCAATCTCGACCTCGTAAACGGACTTGTTGATACTCTCGGCACGGCGGGGGTGACGGATATGAATGGACCTAATTTTGCTATCGACAAACAGGATGAGTTGAAAACTGAGGCGCGCAAACAAGCTATTGATAAAGCGCGCGCCAAAGCATATGTCCTCGCGCGCGACCTCGGTGTATCGCTCGTCCGCGTCGTATCGTTTTCCGAGGGACAAAATTATCCTATCTATGCGCGCACGATGATGGCGGAAGGGGTGGGAGTTTCCAAGGACGCAAGCACCCCCGAGCTTCCCCAAGGGGAAGAAAAGATAACTTCACAGGTGACGGTTACCTATGAGATACGGTAGGGGATAAAATAGTAAATAGAAGAATACATTGAAAGACCCGCATTTGGCGAGGTTTTCAGTGGGGCTACTACTTACTACTTGCTACTTTCTAACTCCTGTATTTTTGCGATTTGACTTTTCTCCCCCCAAAGAGTATTGTATAAATAAGCCCCCATGGGCGGTTTTTTAAATATAAACAAAAGATTATGCAAATTATTCAATATTTACGAGACACACGAGCTGAGTTCACCCATATATCATGGCCGACGCGTCACCAGGCGATAATCTTCACCGCGCTTGTCATCGCGCTTTCTGTGTTAACATCGGTTTATCTTGGTGTCGCTGACACTATATTTTCTTCTGTTCTCAAGAGTTTTGTTTCGTAATTAATATAGTGAATATCAGAATATCAAAATAGTTAAATAATAAAATAGTATAATATTCATTATTTAACTACTAACTATCAAAAAAATGGCAAAACAAGAAACAACAGGCGAGCGAAATTGGTACGCCATTCACACTTATGTGGGATATGAAAATGCCGTTCTTCGCAATTTAAAACAACGCATTGAGTCGCTCGGTATGGAGGATAAGATTTTCAATGTTCTTATTCCCACTGAGAAAAAAATAAAAGTTACTGCTAATAAGCGGGTTGAAGTTGAGGAAAAAATTTATCCGGGATATATTTTGGTAGAGATGATCGTTACCGATGATTCATGGTATGTGGTGAGAAATACTCCCCGCGTAACAGGATTTGTGGGAGCGGGAGTTACCCCCGTGCCTCTTGATAAAAAAGAAGTAGAAGTGCTCTTTAAGAGAATGGAAGCGGGAACACCGAAACATAACATTGATCTTTCTGTCGGAGATCATGTGACCATTGTTGACGGGCCCTTTAACGGGCTTGAGGGTAAGGTATCTGAAGTTGATAATGAGAAAGGGAAGGCAAAAGTCCTTGTATCAATGTTTGGTCGCGAGACGCCGGTAGAGCTCGATTTTTTGCAAATTAAGAAGATATAGGTATTAATTTTAAATTACAAATTTTAAATTTCAAATGAAGTCTAAATGACTAAATATTTAAAACTTAAAATTAGTTACTCGCAGAATACTTATTTTTAATGAGAACTTGAAAAAAATGGTAAATTAAGATAGACTCACTAGCATCAACTATTATGGCAAAGAAAATAACAAAAAAGGTAAAAGTGCAGATTCCTGCGGGGAAAGCGACGCCGGCGCCTCCCTTGGGCCCCGCTCTCGGGCAGGCAGGGGTAAACATTGGTGAATTTGTAACAAAATTCAACGCTGCAACAGCAAAACAAATGGGAGATATTTTGCCCGTGGTCATTACCGTGTACGAAGATCGCTCATTTGATTTTATCGTAAAGACTCCTCCCGCTTCAAATCTGCTCTTTAAAGCGGCAGGTATAGAGAAAGGCGCGAGCAAAAAAGAAACTTTTGCAGGCTCGGTAAGCAAAGCGCAACTTCGTGAAATAGCCGAGCGCAAAATGCCAGACCTGAGCGCAAATGATGTGGAGGCGGCAATGAAGATTATTGCAGGGTCAGCACGCTCTGCCGGGGTTGAGGTGAAATAAGTAGTAATTTTAAATTACAAATTTTAAATCAATTTTAATTGTCTAAATATTTTTAAATTAAATCATTTGATATTCATTTGAAATTTAAAATTTAACACTTAAAATTCTTATCTGTACTAAAAGATCCACCATTAGAGTAGCTTCCAATTTTCTAGTTTTTCGCTTTCAGTTTTTATTTTGAAACATGTCTCTCTACGAAATCGAAATCAAAAGTCTTTTAGGGAAAGAAGAACAAGCTAATGATTTAAGGAGAAAGATAGAGGAGCACCCTTTGTCTTTTTCGCTTGCTTCTAAAAATAAACAGATTAATCATTACTTCAATTTTACGGGGGAGCTTGGCGAGCGTGTTCCCGAGGATATCACCCAACATTTTTCAGATACTCACCGAAAAGCTTTTGATCAGATTGTCCAAAAAGGGAAAAGTTTTTCGGTGCGGACTCGCCATATTGATGGAAGGACAATTTTTGTTATCAAGGCGTCTCTCGATGATCAAACGAGCTCCAATGGCATTTCTCGCGCTGAATTTGAAGCTGAAATACCGCTCCTACTGTCGGAAATCGATCAGGTACTCCTTGATGCCGGGTTTGATTACCTTTCAAAATGGTCAAGGGAACGAGAAGAATATGTTTCAGGAGATGTACATATTTGCATTGATAGGAATGCGGGGTATGGGTACCTCGCTGAATTTGAGAAAGTAATCCCCCATGAATCGGAAGTGGAAAACACAAAACAATCCCTCTATGACCTAATGAAAGAATTTGGTGTAGAAGAGTTGCCCCAGGATAGACTCGACCGAATGTTTGCGCATTACAATAAATGTTGGCCAGAGTATTACGGCACGGAGAAGATTTTTTGTATTGAATAGGGAGAGTTTTGCTTTAAGGAGCTCATACTGGACAAATTTATTGAAAAGTATAAGCTAGAAGAGGGTTAGAAAATAGCGCCTTTTGTCTTTATGAAAATGAGGATATTGGGCTTAAAATACTTTGACAACTTACTGTAAATAAAGGAGGAATGTCATGAGGAAGAAGACAAAGAACATCGTTAAAAGACCTTCGTGGGATGAGCTTTTTATGATGACAGCGATACTTGTCGCCACAAGGCACTCTTGTTTGAAACGGGGTGTCGGCAGTTGTATTGTCAAGGACAATAAGATCGTCGCGACGGGATACAATGGCGCGGCAAAGGGGATAAAAAGCTGTCTGGAGTTGGGCTACTGCTACTATGAGCACCTCGCAGAGCAAGAAGTAAGGACAAATGGTGGCGACATAAAGATGATTAAAGAGTCGTTCAAAATGTACTGTCAGGCGGTTCATGCAGAAGCCAATGCCAAGAGTCAATGCTTGCCGATGGTAGCAGAGGGGTCAACGATCTACATCACCAATGTCCCCTGCCCGAAATGCACGCAAGACATCATCATTACGGGAGGGGTAAAAGCGATTGTCGTCTGGAAAGAATATCTCCAGAATTACACGCTCACGACGGATGAAAAAAAGGTAACCGATAAGAAACTCCAGCAGGCAGGGATTGCCCTGCGGTTTCTTGATCTAACCTCACACAGGATAATGGAGATCGCCGGGTATATGGCGAACCGAGTCGGCGAAAGGCTGGACTATCAATTCAAAGGAGGAGGGTAGAATGAAATGCAAGATAGTCCATCCTGTGTTTGCCAAGAAAGAAGTCATCATAGGTAATCCGCAATCTCCCATAGCGGTGGGTACCTTATGGTCGCAAGTGGATCACTTTTGCAAGAATCATCTCGACGGCTTGATGGACAAGATTGCCATCGTTGGTAATATTCGTTCCGTCTATGGCATTGGCATTGTAATTAGGAATTGCCTTGCCAATCCCAACATACAGAAACTCGTTGTAAGTGGGGTGGCAACATCAGATGGTTCCCTTTTAGCCCTAAAGAGATTATCGACCGATCCTTCTTTGTGCGAGACTTTTTTTCTAAGTCATCGGCACATAGAAAGATTCCTTCAGCAGGTTGAAATTATTTATCTTAACCCTGAAGAGGTCGCAGATTTTGTGGGTAAAGAATTTCTCTCACCCAAGAAGGTTTTTAAACCATGGGTGACTTCGTTACTTGTTCCGAAGACAAAGGTCTTTCCTGCGGCAGAGTCAGGGCACCTCATAAGGGCTACAACCATCAAGGAGGGATACGAAGCACTCTTAAAAGAGATTCGGCTCTTCGGTCATCTTCTAAAAGAAGACTCTGAAGGGAACATCCGCCAAGAGCTTTGGAAGCTGAATATGGTGATAACGAATCAAGATCCTCTGGCTTTTGATTCTGTTCCCCATTCAGAATACAATGCCTCGCATATAAAAAAATATTGCGAGGACTTCTGGATTGGCTCCCCCCCTGATGGCGTTGAATATCGTTACGGCCACATCATTAGATTTGGTTTTGGTGATCAGGTGGAGGCCGTTATCAAAGCTTTTAAGGAAAAGGTGGAGACTTTCCGGACCGTGATCTCTCTTTGGGATCCACGAGTCGAGGGGGGGTCTATCACAGCAAAAGACCCACCATGCATTACCTTGATTCATCCCAGAATCATAGGGGAGAACCTGCGCCTTACGGCGTATATTCGAACGAACGATATGTTCGGCGGTTGGCCACTCAACGCTATGGCACTCCGCTATTTTCAGTATCAGCTCTTAGAGAGACTGAAGATAGAGTTGAAGCGCCCGGAATTAAAATTGGGAGATCTCGAAGTAACTTCCGCTTCAGCCCATATTTATTCCCGGGACTGGAAGAAAATAGAGGCTCTTCTGAAGAAAGTAGGGCCTCAAAAATTCTCCCCAGACCCAAAGGGAAATTTCCAGATTAAGGTAGAGGGTGGAGAGATTGTCGTTTGGCACTTCAGTCCGGACGGTGAAAAATTGCTCCAGGTTTTCCGCGGGAAGAATGCGGAAGAATTGAGCAGAAAACTTAAACCGTTCATCTCCGATATCGGAAACGCCCTGTATGTCGGGCGAGAGTTGAAAAAAGCGGAACAATCCCTCGGACCATCATAGGTTCGAGGGATTTTTTATTAGCGACATAGAGCGAGAGAAATGGAAAAGTAATCTTTTCCATTTCCGAGCCGAGGAGCCTAATATATGGATTACCATATATTCTGCACTCGTTCGGAAGAATAAAAGATTACTTTCATTCTTCGTTCACTCGTTTGAATATAAGGGTGAATACCCCGCCCCTCTGGGGCGATAAATGGGTGAGCGAAGCGAACACATTTTGTCCTGGGATTGCCTCGGGGTACATACCGCTTTTATTATTTATGGTAATATAAATGTATATAATTGTATGAAAAAAGTGCCACTTATCATTTTTGACGGACTTGACGGGTCAGGGAAGAGCACTCAGGTTACGCTCTTGAAAGAGCGGATAAATAGGAAACATAAAGTCCTGTTTACGCGTGAGCCGGGAGGCGCGCCACTTTCGGAAAAAATCAGGGATATTTTCTCTACTCCTGAGGGCGCTCAGTCAAGCGCGCAGACGCAACTTTTTCTCGTCTCCGCTTCTCGTTCAAATTGGATTGAAGAGGTTACGGTCCCCAATCTGAAAGAAGGAACACCGGTAATCTCTGAACGAGGGGATTCGTCGACTTTTGCGTATCAAATATATATGAAGAAGAGGCTTGATTTGGAAAGATTATTCTGGGAGATCAGAGATGTCCTCTTTGGAGAATGGAAGCCGTCCCATTATTTTATTTTTGATGTGTCGGCGGTTGAAGCAAAACGACGCGTGAACACCGATACCAAGCGCACGCGATCGATCTTTGATATGGACCCCATTGATTCCTATGAACGCGCGCGTGATGGATTTCATCTCTTTGTAAAGAAACTCCCCGGGGAGGTTACTTTGATTGATGGAGATAGAGACCCAAAGATTATCCACGAGGAAGTGTATGCGAAGATTAAAGAGCTTTGCGAGTGGAAATAAATACAAAGAGAGAAGCAATAATTTATGATACGGGAACAATTACGAGGATTAATACAGAACGCGCTCCATAGCTTGAATCTTGAGGAAGAGATAGTGGAGCTTGAGCAAACCACCGACCCTCTTCATGGGGATTATGCTACGAATGTTGCGCTTATGTACGCGAAAAAAGCGGGACTTAATCCGCGAGAACTTGCACAAAGAATTACCGAGGAACTTTCGCGCGCTCCGTCAAGTGATATTGAAAAGATTGAAATTGCCGGTCCCGGATTTATCAATTTCAGACTCTCTGATGAATACTTCTCTGGGGCTCTTGATAACGCTCTCAAGAAAAGTAAAAAATGGGGAAATAACGAAACGCTCGCTGGGAAAAAAGTTATTGTTGAATATGCCGACCCGAATCCATTCAAGGAATTTCATATCGGACATTTGATGTCGAACACTATCGGTGAGTCTATTGCGCGAATCATTGAGGCGAGTGGGGCAGATACGAAGCGAGCGTGTTATCAAGGGGATGTGGGGATGCATGTGGCGAAAGCGGTGTGGGGGATGATTTGGATACCAAATGAAAGCGGTAAACCAAAAAAGCCATCCGACGATGCTTCATTGCAAAAAAAAATATCATTTATCGCAGAGTCTTATGCGTTTGGGGCAACAGCTTTTGAAGCGAACCCTAGTGTGAAGGAACAAATAGCAGGGATTAATAAAAATATTTATTCTCGTGAGGGTCCTCAAACGAATGAAATCTATGATTGGGGACGCAAGGTAAGCCTCGATTATTTTGAAACGATCTACAAAAAACTCGGTACAAAATTTGATTTCAACTTTTTTGAATCACAGACCGGTGAGTTTGGGAAAAAAGTCGTTCTTGAAAATCCTGCAATTTTTGAAAAAAGTGATGGCGCTATTGTCTATAAAGGAGATGAATCGAAAGGGTTGCATACGCGCGTATTTATAAACTCCGAAGGACTTCCTACCTACGAATCAAAGGAACTTGGACTGGCAAAAATTAAATACGATATCTACCCCTATGATACCTCTATTGTGATTACGGGGAATGAAGTCAACGATTATTTCAGGGTAATTTTGGACGCAATGTCAAAAGTTTTTCCCGAGCTTGCAAAAAAGACCGTTCATATTTCGCACGGGATGCTTCGTCTGCCGTCCGGCAAGATGTCCTCGCGTACGGGGGATGTGATCACCGCAGAATCTCTCATCGCAGACACAAAAGAAAGGGCACTTGCAAAAATTTCTCAAGAAGCATTTTTGCAAGGAGAAAAAGACATACTCGCGGAAAAGGTTGCTCTTGGCGCTATCAAGTATTCGATTTTGAAACAAGCATCGGGTAAAGATATTATTTTTGATTTTGAACAATCACTTTCGTTTGAGGGGGACTCCGGCCCGTATTTGCAGTACACCTATGCCCGCACCCGCTCTCTTTTGGAAAAAGCAAAAGGGCGTGATATCGATGTTCTTTTCAAGCGCACTGAAACTAATGCGCTTCACAAGGTGATACTTCATTTCCCAGAGATTGTTTTGCGCGCGAATGAAGAACGAGAACCGCATTTCATTGCAACATATTTAATTGAGCTTGCGCGTGAATTTAATTCTTTTTATGCGCATACTATTGTTCTCAATGACGCGCCAGATGAACCGCACAAGCTTGCTCTCGTAAAAGCGGTTTCTCAAACGCTTGAAAATGGCCTTAATCTACTCGGCATCTCTGCCCCCGAGCGAATGTAATTTAAGATAATTAATAGAGGAATATTAGAATAGTAGAATATTTATTATTTATTATTTAACTATTAACTTCCCCTGTGGTATTCTAAGAAGATATATGGAGAATGAGGGGAAAAAACTTTCAAGTATTGCGCAAAGGGAAGAGGAAATCCTCTCTTTTTGGCGTGAGAAAAAAATCTTTGAGAAGACTCTTGAGCAAACGGAACATGGAGAAGCTTTTTCTTTTTATGATGGACCACCGTTTGCGACCGGAGTCCCTCACTATGGGCATATTGTTACGAGCGCTATAAAAGACGCGATTCCTCGCTATCAAACAATGTGCGGACGCCATGTTCGTCGTGTGTGGGGGTGGGACTGTCACGGGCTTCCTATCGAGAATCTCATAGAGGGAGAGCTGGGACTTCCACACAAAAAAGATATTGAGGAGTACGGTATTGGGAAATTTAATGAAGCGGCGCGCGCTTCGGTACTGCGCTACGATTCGTTATGGAAAGAAATGATTCCGCGTATTGGACGATGGATCGATATGGAGCATTCCTACAAGACGATGGACGCTTCTTATACCGAGTCGGTGTGGTGGGCTTTCAAAACTCTGTATGAAAAAGGACTCATCTATCAAGGGTTCAAAGCAATGCAAATTTGCCCGCGCTGTGAGACGACACTCTCAAATAATGAAGTTGCGGACGGGTACAAAGATATTACGGATATTTCGGTGACGGTGAAGTTTGAACTCGAAGAATCGAACACCAAAAACCTAACACCTAAAACCTATGTTTTGGCATGGACGACAACACCGTGGACACTTCCGGGAAATGTGGCATTAGCGGTGAATTCGGATGAGGAATACATAAAGGTTTCAATAGGAACTGAAAAATATATTTTAGCGAAAGAACGCGCAGAGAAAATACTTGCAGGGAAAGAATATGAAATTATCTCACGGGTAAAAGGAAAGGATCTTGTTGGTAAGAAATACAAACCAATCTTTGATTATTATTCAAAAGACGAATCTCTTGCCAACCATAAAAATGGTTGGAAAATATATGGCGCGGATTTTGTGACAATGGACAGCGGTACGGGGGTGGTACATATTGCGCCTGCTTTTGGCGAGGACGATATGGCTCTCGGCAAGAAAGAAAATTTGCCATTCATTCAACATATTTCAATGGATGGCATAATGAAAAAAGAGGTGCGTGATTTCGCCGGTGTTTCTGCAAAACCAAAAACAAAAGAGAAAGACGGACACCAATCGACAGATATTTTAATCATTAAACATCTTGCGGGGGTAGGCGCGCTCTTTTCAAAAGAAAAAATAATCCACGCATACCCTCATTGTTGGCGATGCGATACCCCACTCCTCAATTACGCCACGGAGTCGTGGTTTGTGAAAGTTACCGATCTTAAGGGAAGACTTGTTGAGGAAAACGCAAAGACAAAGTGGGTCCCTGAAAATTTGCGCGACGGTCGTTTTGGTCAGTGGCTCCTAGGCGCGCGCGATTGGGCAATTTCTCGCTCACGGTTCTGGGGCGCGCCACTGCCGGTATGGAATTGTGATTCTTGTGAAAAGAGAAGCGTCTTTGGTTCGCGAGCAGAATTAGCTCAGGCTACCAGAAAATCAGGAAATAAATATTTTGTAATGCGTCATGGAGAAGCTGAAAGCAATAGGGAGCGCATTGTCAGTTCAACTATTGCCACGGGCAACAGTCACGGACTTACCGAGAAGGGAAGAAAAGAGGTAAAAGAGGCTAGTCAACGACTCGATCGAGAATCGATACAAATCATCATCTCCTCGCCTTTTCTTCGTGCAAGACAGACGGCAGAAAGTGTTGCAGATACGCTCGGGCTTAATTCAAAAGAAATAATCATCGACGAACGGCTCAAGGAGATAGACACGGGTGTTTTTGACGGTAAATCCATTGATGATTATCGTGGATATTTTGCCTCAATGCGCGAGAAATTTATCAAGCGTCCTGAGAAGGGAGAAAATCTTCTCGATGTAAAGCGTCGTGTTATGGAGCTTATGGACGAGCTCGAAGAAAAATATCAAGGTAAAAATATTTTACTCGTAACTCATGAATATCCTCTCTGGATGATTACCTCAGGAGTAGAAGGAGCGGATGTTGATCGAGCACTCGGAATAAAAGAGGGGAATGATGATTTTATAAAAACGGGAGAAATAAAAGAGATACCTTTTACCTTATTCCCCCACAATGCTGAATATGAATTTGATATGCATCGTCCCTATATTGATAATGTTCCTGTTGTGTGTTCGTGCGGGGGGAAAATGCTCCGTGTACCCTATGTCTTTGACTGTTGGTTTGAATCCGGTTCTATGCCGTATGCGCAATTTCATTATCCATTTGAGAACAAGGAATTGTTTGAAAAAAATTTCCCTGCGAATTTTATTGCCGAGGGAATCGATCAGACGCGCGGATGGTTCTATAATATGCTCAATCTCTCGGTGGGACTTTTTGGAAAAGCTCCCTTTAAAAATGTACTCGTGAATGGTCTTGTCCTTGCCGAGGATGGACAGAAGATGTCAAAGCGTCTTAAAAATTATCCAGATCCGCTTGATATTATCAACAGATATGGCGCAGATGCGATGCGGTATTATCTATTGTCGTCACCGCTCGTTCATGCGGAGGATTTTGCTTTTTCTGAGAAAGGAGTGGATGAGGTGGTAAAGAAAGTGCTTATGCGTCTTCTCAATGTCCTCTCGTTTTACGAGCTTCATAAGTCAAAGAAGGGTGAATCAAAAAATACCAAAGAAAATATTTTAGATCAATGGATATTATCTCGCCTCGCAGAACTTGGCAATGAGATGACGCTCTCCTTGGATAAATATGAACTCGAACGTGCGATAAAACCAATTGGGCTTTTCGTTGACGACCTCTCCACCTGGTACCTTCGCCGTTCACGGGATCGATTTAAGTCAGACGATGAAGAGGAGCGCACGCAAGCGATAGAAACAACACGAGAAGTATTTTTTGAGTTTTCAAAATTGATAGCTCCCATAATGCCATTTATGGCGGATCATATTTATTTAAAAATGGAAGGAGAAAAAGAGAGCGTGCATTTGGAAGAATGGCCTGTTTTTAGTGAGCCAAACCAAGATGCTCTCGCGTGGATGAAACAAATAAGACAAATTGTTTCCCTAGCTCTTGAGGCTCGCGCAAAAGCTGAGATAAAAGTGCGCCAACCGCTACACGAGTTAAAAGTTAAAAGTGGAAAGTTGAAAGTGGGATACGCGGAACTTATTAAAGACGAGGTAAATGTAAAAGAAGTCGTATTTGACGATGCAATGTCCGAAGAAGTGGAGCTTGATACTATTATTACCCCGGAGCTCAAACAAGAGGGGCAATTTCGCGAGCTTGCGCGCGCGGTGCAAGAGCTTCGCAAGACAAAAGGACTTACGCCATCGGATATGGCGACACTTGAGATTGGGGCGGACGAAGAGGGACGCGCTCTCGTTGATGCATTTAGCGACGAACTCAAAAAAACATCACTTCTAAATGAAATTGTGTTTAAAGAGGTGCAAGGCGAGTCAGTGGATGCAAATGGCATTTTGTTTACGATAGCGTTAAGTAGAAAATAGTAAATAGTAAGTAGAAAATAGAATAAATTCAAAAATTCTATTTCTCATTCCCTCTTCTACTTACTACTTTCTATTTACTATTTTCTGCATATTACTATTATGTCCCACCATATTTACCACACACGAGGGATTATCTTGGGCAGTATTGCTATTGGTGAAGCGAATAGATTTTATAAAATTTTTACCGAGGAGCTCGGGCTTGTTTGGGTGTCTGCTCAGTCTGTTCGTATGGAAAAATCAAAGCTCCGTTACTCCTTACAGCACTATGTATGGGTCACACTTGATTTGGTAAAGGGGCGCGAAGTGTGGCGCATTACGAGTGCCCAAGAAGATGTAATACACACAATTCTTCGGACGGATACAAAACATTTTAAGATGTTTGCAGAGATATGCGCGCTTGTCTCGCGTATGGTTCACGGTGAAAGGCAAGAAGAAGGGCTTTTTAAAGATCTTTTTGAATTGGCAAATTTTCTCGAACAGAAGGAAATCCCTGATGATCTCGTACAATCTTTCCAAGTTTTTGCCTCCGCGCGGGTGTTGGCATGGTTGGGGTATTTTGATGATTCTCTTAATGAGCAATTCACCAAGACGGATAAATGGTCTATTGATATGCTCAAAATTTTTGAAAAGGAGAGAGAGGCAGTCTCTCTTAAAATCGATGAAGCGCTCCACGCTTCGCATTTATAGTGTTGAGATGGGTTCTCATATTTTCGATATTCAATAGTTTTTCTCCATGGTATACTAAAATAATGACAGACGACACGAAGAACAAAATTGAACAACTTGAAAAAGAGCTCTATTCAAAAGATTTTCAGCCTCATCGAGTCGATGATGGGATTCTCCACAAAGAGCTATCAAAGGTAACTCCTGTGTGGGAAGACAAACAGAGTGAGGCGACACGGTTTGCAAAAGACCTTGCTGATGAAAAAATGCGCAAGATAAAATTTCAAAAAATAGTGAAGAAGTTTGTATCAATCTCGATAGGTTTTTTCGCTCTGGCGGCGGTGGTTTCTGGTTTTTTGTGGTTAAGGGGAGGGAATACTGTCTCTGGAGATAATATTATTATCGATACTTCTTTGCCCGTTGCGGTCGCGGGAGGGGAGCCGTTCAAAACTACATTTACTGTCTCAAACAATAATAAAGTACCTATCGAAGAAGCAACGCTCTTTATCGAGTATCCGGCAGGTTTTTATTCTCCCGCAACCAAAGAAGATCTTTTGCGAACCACGAAAACTCTCGGGACAATCAACCCCGGGCAAATGATTGCTGAGAATATAGATACTTTTGTGTACGGAGAGGAAAACACGAAAAAGGAAGTTAACCTTACTCTTGAATATCGTATCACGGGGTCAAATGCCACGCTCAGAAAATTCACAACATACAGCGTTAAGATTTTATCATCCCCAGTAAAGGTGAGCCTCAATATGCTCAAAGAGGCAAGTTCAGGACAAGAAGTAGAGATGACTCTGGGAATTGATTCAAATAGCCAGACTTCCCTGAGAAGGCTTCTTCTTGAGGCGTCTTATCCTTCCGGGTTTATATTCAAAAGTGCAGAACCGGCGCCTTCGTCGGGGAATAATTTTTGGGATATTGATACTCTTGAAACGCAAGAAAAGAGGGTGTTCAAGATCAAGGGTGTTATGAGCGGACAAGAAGGGGAAGAGAAGATTGTTAAGATTTCAATAGGAACCAAAAGCGCGAACGATGGACGGTCGATAGGAGTTGTATACAATACCGTTGATGAGACTCTGGTCATCAAGCGGCCATTTCTCGGGCTTGATTTGACTATCGACGGGGACAGTTCTCCCGAACATTCAGTACCGTATGGAAAGGGTGTCCGCGTGGATATTGCATGGCAAAACAACAATCCTACAAAGATTACCGATGCGGTCATTGAAGTAAAAATTAAAGGTATGGCGCTTAATCGATATTCAATTGCTCCTTCGATGGGAGGGTTTTATCGCTCATCTGATGATACGATTATTTGGGAAAAGATGGGGAATCCCGAGCTTGCCGTCATCGAGCCGGGTGGACGCGGGCGTATGAATTTTAATTTCTCTCCAAAACTCTTTGGTGTTGATACGGGGAGCATTATCAAGAATCAAGAGATTGTCATCGAAGTAGGCGCGCGCGCGCGACGTACTTCGGATGCCAATGTTTCTGAAAATGTAACGACCTTTATGATGCGCAAGGTGAGGGTTGAGACGAATGTTTACCTCTCTGTGCGCGGATTGTATTTTTCGGGACCGTTTAGTAATTCTGGTCCGCTTCCTCCGCGCGTAGATCAAGAGACGACCTACACGATTGTGTGGACGGTAAGAAATACTTCAAATGATATTTCCAATATCTTTGTGAAGACGACCCTTCCCCTCTATGTGAAGTGGCTGGGGAAGATATCGCCTGAAGATGAAGATATTTCATACAATGAGAACGAGTCTTCGGTGATGTGGAGCGCGGGGCGGATTCCTTCCGGGGGGACGCGCGAAGCGGCATTCCAGATTTCTTTTCTTCCGAGCTTAAGTCAGCTTGGGCAGACCCCGCTCCTTACGGGAGAGTATTCTCTCACGGTTTTTGACGATTTTACCAAGACTGAAGTTTCAGACCGTAAGCCGTCTGTTAAGATTGCGCTTCCTTCCGACCCGCAATTTAGCGAGAATCAGGGCGTTGTGGTACAATAGGAGGAAGTTTATAATTGATAGCCCATAGTTTATAGTGAATTCACTAATGACTAATGACTAATGACTACCCAAAAGATATGATGGAAAAACTCGTGTCGCTCTGCAAGCGACGCGGTTTTATTTATCAAGGGTCCGAGATCTATGGCGGACTCGCGGGAACCTATGATTACGGACCTCTGGGAGTTGCGCTCAAAAAGAATATTGAAAATTTGTGGTGGAGGTATTTTGTCGATTCCCGCGACGATATGTATGGCATTGATTCTGCTATTTTAATGAACCCAAAAGTATGGGAAGCGAGCGGGCATGTAGGGGGATTTAATGATCCTCTTGTCTCGGATATAAAGACAAAGAAACGCTATCGCGCGGATCATTTGCTTGAGGAAGTTGGCGTCAACCCTAGAGGAATGTCCCTTGAGCAAATGGGGGCAGCGATTCAAGAGAAGGGGATTAAAAGTCCCGATGGCAATCCGCTTACCACGCCTCAGCAATTTAATATGATGTTTAAGACCTCTGTCGGTTCGGTGGATGGCTCTGATACGATCGTCTATATGCGTCCCGAGACTGCGCAAGGTATGTTTGTGAATTTTAAGAATATTATGGACTCGTATCACCCGAAGCTTCCTTTCGGGATAGCGCAAATCGGTCGCAATTTTCGCAATGAGATTGCGCCCCGCGATTTCATCTTTCGTGTGCGTGAACTTGAAATTATGGAGTTTGAGTATTTTATTGAAGAAAAGATGTGGGCAGAACAATTTACTTATTGGCAAGGACAGATGATGGGGTGGTTTAAACTTCTCGGTTTTGGAGAGGATGATATAAAGCAGATAGAAATTTCAGACGGGGAGCGCGCGCATTACAGCAAACGCACTATTGATTTTCATTTTAAATACGCGCAGAAATTTGATGAGATCGGGGGACTTGCATATCGTACTGATTTTGATCTTAAAAATCATATAGAGCATAGCGGTATTGATTTACGGTACCACGATCCTGTCACGAATGAAAAATTTGTTCCCCATACTCTTGAGCCGACTTTTGGTGTAGGGCGTCATCTGCTTGCGGTTCTTACAAAGGCGTACACGGAAGACGATTTTGGGGGAGAGAAGCGTATCCTTCTAAAACTTCCGCCAGCTCTTGCCCCTATCAAAGCTGCCGTATCACCACTTCTAAAAAATAAACCGGAGATTGTGGCTAAAGCGCGCAAAGTGTACGAGATGCTCAAAAAAGATATTCCGCAGATTTCGTGGGATGATAATGGAAATGTGGGCAAGCGCTACCGCCGTCAAGATGAAATCGGCACGCCTTTTTGTATTGTCATTGACTTTGATACCCTCGGAGAGAATCCGGAAAATAAAGATACGGTGACCATCCGTCATCGTGACACTGGCGAGCAAGAGCGTTTACCGATTTCTGAATTGACCAATTACATAAAGAGTGCTATTCTGTAAAAAGGAGAAGAGTAATAATTGGTTAATAAAAGAGGAGGTAGTGTGAAAACAATATTATTCGCTGCAGGATTTGTCGTGGCGTTTACCCTGTTTGTTTACATCTGCTGGGAAAGTAAAGATGAGATTATACGATGGTGGGTGAAGTGGGTGTACTTCATCTTTGCTGTTATTTTTGGAGCTTTGCTCTACACGCTATGGTATGGATGATTTTTTTAAGAAAGGCTCGCGCAAGTGCGAGCCTTTTGTTTTGTGGCTGTTAGTCTTTGTGATAAACTAACGGGATGAAGTTTAAGAAAAAAGTTTTATCAAACGGGCTGAGGTCGATTGTGATACCGATGGCGGACAATCCCACGGTGACCGTACTTGTGCTGGTGGAAGCGGGTTCAAAATATGAAACAAAAGAGAAAAACGGCATCTCTCATTTTCTTGAACATATGTGTTTCAAGGGGACGGTTAATCGTCCTACTTCCAATGATATTTCAAAAGAGCTTGATGGACTCGGTTGTGAGTCTAATGCGTTTACGGGGCAGGAAGTAACGGGGTATTATGCGAAAGGGAAAGCTACTGATTTTCTCAAACTTCTTGATATTGTTTCTGACCTCTATCTCAACCCGCTTCTTAATCAAGAGGAAATTGAAAAAGAAAAAGGAGTTATTGTTGATGAGATTAATATGTATGAGGATATTCCTATGCGCAAGGTTGGCAATGTGTGGATGGAGCTTCTCTATGGCAATCAGCCTGCAGGGTGGACAATATCCGGCGCGCGCGAAGGGGTTCGCAAGATGAAGCGAGGTGACCTTATTTCGTATCGAAAGGCGCATTATGTTGCGGAAGCGACAACCGTGGTCATTGCGGGCAATGTAAACGAGAGTTTGGTGTTTAAGGAAATCGCGAAAAGTTTTAAAAATGTTGCAGCCAGCAAAAAAAGAGGGAAGAAGAAAACGCGTACCGCGCAAACAGCTCCTCGTGTTTTAATTCACCACAAAGATACTGATCAATCGCATTTCATTCTCGGTACGCACTCATTTCCTATCGGTGATAAAAGAAATCCCATACTCGCTGTCCTTGCGGGAGTATTGGGTAGCGGTATGTCGTCGCGTCTTTTTCGAAAGATTCGAGAGGAGATGGGGGTGGGGTATTATGTGAATGCAAGCAATTCAGCATTTACGGATCATGGGTTTTTCGCGGTATCTGCCGGTGTTGCCAATGATCGCATAGGCGAAGTTGTAAAAGTGGTTCTTTCTGAATTTGAATTGCTTAAAAAAGAACTTGTTTCTCAGGAAGAAATCAATAAAGTAAAAGAGCATTTGATAGGGACGATGTATCTCGGTCTTGAGTCGTCGGATAGTCTTGCGGAGTTCTGTGGTATCCAGGAAATCATCCGTCACGAGGTTCGCACCCCGCAAGAAAAAGAACGCCTCATTCGCGCGGTTACCAGCGAGCAAGTGAGAAATATGGCGCGTAAAATTTTTATAGAGAAAAAGCTCAACCTCGCCCTTATCGGACCGTTTAAGGATTTAATCAAATTCCAGAAGATTTTAAAGATAAAGTAATTTAAGGTATTTTGCCAATCTGCAGGGAATGAGGTAAGATATACCATATGCAGACTCATCAAAAAGACACCGTTATTTCCATCACTTCGGGAACGATCATAAAGATCTTCGCTATTATGTTTGGGTTCTGGGCGCTTTGGGCGCTCCGCGACCTTGTGCTCGTGGTCATTATGGCGGTCATCATCGCGTCTTCTATTGAACCGATGGTAAATTTTTTAGGCAATTATCACATCCCGCGCGTGCCAGCGGTACTTATCATTTATGTGTTTACGGTGGGTTTGTTTGTCGGCATCTTTTATGCATTTGCTCCGCTCCTGATCACCGAGCTTACCGATTTCTCTGAGAAACTCCCCTCCGTCGCGCAGGAACTCAATCTCGGCGCCTTTAGGGGAAACTCCGGCGCCATCAAGAAAGGGGAAATGTTCATCGCGCAGGTTTCCGAAGGGGCTTCTCTCCAGGATTTGATTTTTTCTTTTGGTAAAATATTCAGCACCTCAAAGAGCTTCTTTGTAACCGCAGGGTCTATTTTGGGCGGGTTTTTCAGTTTTATTCTCATTATCATCCTCTCATTTTATTTTGCGGTGCAGAAAAATGGTATTGAAAATTTTTTAAAGATTGTCATCCCCTTTGACAAGGAAACTTATTTTATAGGTCTCTGGGAGCGTTCAAGAGAAAAGATCGGGAAATGGATGAAAGGACAGCTTCTTTTAGGAATTCTTATTTTTGTTCTCGTCTATTTGGGACTCACTATTTTTGGCGTGCCCTATGCGTTTCTCCTCGCGATCCTTGCGGGTGTCCTTGAAATCATCCCTGTTTTCGGACCGATTATATCCGCAATTCCCGGAATTATTTTCGCTTTCAGCTCCGGCGGGGTGAGTCTTGCCGTCGTTGTTGCGGGATTTTACCTTCTTGTTCAACAGTTTGAAAGTCACCTCATCTATCCGCTCGTCGTTCGCAAGATTGTCGGGATTCCTCCTATCATGGTCATTCTCTCTTTGATTATTGGATTTGAACTCATCGGATTTATCGGTATTCTCATCTCGGTTCCCGTGATGGCGGTCATTATGGAGATTGTGGAGGATATTGAAAAAAGTAAAAGTGTCGCGCGCGCTTAATAGAAAATAGTAATTTTAAATTACAAGTTTTAAATTACAAATGAAATCTAAATGACTAAATTTTAAAAAATTAAAATATTTAAAATTGATTTAAAATTTAAAACTTAAAATTTATAATTTACTGCTCGTTACTGCCCCCCTATGGATAAAAAATTTTACATTACTGCGCCGATTTTTTACGCCAATGCGAAACTCCATATGGGGCACGCTTATTCACTCGTACTGTCGGATATCCTCGCGCGGTATCATCGTACAATAGGGGAGAAAACTTTTTTTGTTTCGGGAGCCGATGAGCACGGCGACAAGATCGTCCGCGCGGCGCAAAAAGAGGGTTTGGGACCGCAGGTTTTTGTGAATATTAAATTCGATGAGTTTAAAGAGCTCTCGGGCAAGCTCGGCATCTCGAACGATTTCTTTGTGCGGACATCGGACAAAGAATGTCATTGGCCCGGCGCTCAAAAACTTTGGCGCGCGCTTCTAGAAGCGGGTGATGTTTACAAGGATGCTTATAAAGGTCTTTATTGCGTTGGGTGCGAGGCATTTATCACCGAGCATGAACTCGTAGACGGCAAGTGTCCACATCACGATACGGTTCCCGAGTCCATCTCAGAAGAAAATTATTTTTTTAAGCTTTCAAAATATGCTCTGGAAATAAGGCAATTGATCAACGAGCGGAAGCTTAAAATCACTCCACACAGCAAGGCGAATGAGATGATCGCGCTTATTGATGAGGGGCTTAGTGATGTCAGCATTTCTCGCCCGGAAAAGGAAATTCCTTGGGGAGTTCCTGTTCCTGGTGACTCCTCTCATTTTATGTATGTATGGTGCGATGCGCTTTCAAGCTACCTTTCTGCTCTCGGATACGGGGGAGAAGACGATACAAACTTTCGTGAATTTTGGCCTGCAAATGTTCAGGTCATCGGTAAAGATATTATGCGTTTTCATACGCTCCTCTGGCCAGCTCTTCTCCTTTCCGCAAAGCTCCCCCTTCCTCAGGAGATTTTTGTGCACGGGTTTATCACTTCGGGAGGCAAGAAAATGTCAAAGTCAATCGGTAATGTTCTTGATCCTTATGAATTTATAAACGAATATGGGCTTGATGCTTTGCGTTACTATCTTGCGCGCGAAGTGGTCCCTACCGAAGACGGGGATTTGACCCACGAGAGATTTAAAGAAATTTATAATGCCAACCTCGCAAACGGCATAGGAAATCTGGTCTCTCGCACGCTCAAGATGGCAGAGCAGTATTTTGGAGGAAACATCGCGGGGCAAAGAGAGAGCGTTCCTCCGCTCCGTACGCGCGCAGTTTTTGAAACTTCTGAGACGGAGATTGGTGGGTTTAATATTCCCTTTATCATTCAAAACAATATCCTTCCTCGTTACCATACTCATATGCAGGGCAATGAAATCAATAAAGCGGCTGATGTGGTGTGGGAACTGGTGAGCCACCTCGATCACTTCATCACGGATTATGAACCATTCAAGCTTATAAAAACGGACAAAGAGATGACGGGAAAAGTTTTATGGGGGGTTATTGAGGGGATATTGCAGATTACGGATATGCTTATTCCCCTAATGCCCGATACGGCGCAAAAAATACGAGAGCTTATTAAAACAGAGGAGAAAGATGGAGAAACAACTTTTATCACAAAGACACCGGCAGAACCGTTGTTTGGTAGAAAATAGCTGTAACAATTTTAAGTTTTAAATTACAAATTTTAAATCAGTTTTAAATATTTTAATTTTAAAACATTTAGTAATTTGGATTTCATTTAAAATTTAAAATTTGTAATTTAAAATTCATTCACGATCCCATGCTTCCTCAATACTTCGACATTCATGCGCATCTAAATCTTCCAGCGTTTGATGACGACAGGATTGAGGCGCTCAAGCGGGCAGAGGCGCATAGCGTATGGTCTATACAGGTTGGGACTAATCAAAAGAGCTCTCAAGGGGCGACCATGATTGCCTCATTCATTGAGGATGGGGTGTTCGCATCAATTGGCGTGCATCCGGCGGAGAGTGGAGATGGTAGATTTTCTGAACATCTTTTTAATGAGCTGGTGAAATGCTCTCGCGTGGTTGCAATAGGAGAATGCGGTCTCGATTATTCGCATTTCGATGGAGAAAAAGATATTGTTGCGGAAAAAATTCGTCAGAAGAAACTTCTTGAAACACAAATTGATTTTGCCGTCGCGCATAACTTGCCCTTGATGCTCCATATCCGTGATAGTGACAAGTTACTCGCTGATGCGCATCACGACACGCTCGCCATCCTTCGCCAGAAAAAAGAAGTTGAAGGTTCTCGTCTGCGCGGAAATGTTCATTTCTTTTCACAAACAATAGATATTGCTCGTGAATATTTTAATCTCGATTTTTCCATTTCTTTTACGGGAGTGATTTCGTTTGCTCGTGAATATGACGAGGTTATTCGTCTGGCGCCCATCGATAGCATTATGTCCGAGACCGATTGTCCTTATGCTACCCCCGTTCCGTATCGTGGCAAACGCAATGAACCGATTTTCGTTGAGGAAGTAGTGAAAAAGATCGCTGAGATTCGCGGTGAAGATTTCGAGACGGTCCGCAAAGCCCTCGTCCAAAATGCTTTAAGAATTTTTAATATAAAGCCTCTGAAATATAGGGGTTAGCATAAGTTCACATACATATGAGAATTCTCTACGGCCTAACAATGCCAAAAAATGAGAATTTTCAACAAATTTAGAAATACCAAAGGATTCATCTCGATGTATACTCATATTCTAAAAACAAAGAATATGAACGAAGAAA
>JACQCY010000002.1 GCA_016201355.1 Candidatus Yonathbacteria bacterium
CCTAAACTAATGTATGGCTTCAATTGAAGAAATTCGTGCGGAACGATTAAAAAAATTGAAGGATCTTACTGATGCGGGGGTTTCCACATATCCCGCGACATCCGCGCGCACACACTACTTGAAGGAGGTAATGAATGATTTTGAAACTCTCCAGTCTGAGGCAGGGGAGCTCGTGGTGGTCGGACGAATTCTCGCTTCGCGGGGACAAGGCGCTCTTATTTTTGCAGATCTTTTTGATGGAACGGCAAAGATGCAAGTCGTTATCAAACTTCCCGAAACACCCGAATCGGTGCGTGATTTTTATGTTCGTTTTGTTGATATCGGAGATTTTATCGAGGTGAAGGGAAATGCCTTTGCCACCAAAACAGGACAGCAGAGTATTTTTGCGCGCGAAGTAAAAATGCTTGCAAAATCGCTCCTTCCCCTCCCTGATAAATTTCACGGAATTCAGGACGAAGAGCTCCGTTTGCGTCTTCGTTATCTCGATATTATTACCAACCCTGAGCTTCGCTCAATGTTTGAGCGCAAGGCAAAATTTTGGCAGGTAGTGAGAAAATTTTTATCCGAGAGGGGATTTTTAGAAGTTGAAACACCGACGCTTGAGACGACAACGGGTGGTGCCGAGGCACAGCCTTTTGCCACCCATCATAATGATTACGATCTTGATATGTTTATGCGTATCTCGGTTGGCGAGCTTTGGCAGAAGAGGCTTATGTCCGCCGGGTTTCCGAAGACTTTTGAAATCGGACGCGTATACAGAAACGAAGGAACATCACCTGAACATACGCAAGAATTTACCAATTGTGAATTCTATTTTGCCTACGCTAATTATGAAGAGGGAATGAAAATCGTCCAAGAGCTCTATCGCACGATTGCGCGCGAGGTGTTTAATACCACGACCTTTACCACACGCGGACACACCTTTGACCTCGCGGATGAGTGGCAGAAAATAGATTATCGCGAAGAAGTGTTGCGACAGACTGGTATCGATATCGAGTTAGTGTCTGACGCGGATATAAAAAATAAACTTGCTGAATTAAAAGTAAAATACGAGGGGCACAATCGCGAGCGACTCATTGATACACTGTGGAAATATTGTCGCAAAAATATCTCTGGTCCGGTATTTCTGGTAAATTCGCCACTCCTCGTTTCTCCGCTTGCAAAGAAAAATGAAGACGGCAAGACGGTGCAACAGTTTCAACCTATTCTCGCAGGAAGTGAGGTGGGTAAGGGATACAGCGAATTAAACGACCCCCTCGATCAAAGAAGGCGTTTTGAAATACAACAACAGCTACTCGCTTCGGGGGATAAGGAAGCGATGATGGCGGATTGGGATTTTATAGAAATGCTTGAGCATGGTATGCCCCCTACTTGCGGATTTGGTTTCGGCGAGCGACTTTTTGCTTTTCTCTCTGATAAACCTCTTCGCGAGACGCAAATGTTTCCCTTGGTAAGACCAAAAGCAAGAGAATAGGACTGTGGATTACGAAGATTGCTCTTTTTGTTTATGAGTGGTATGATTTTTTTTAGAATTCAGCGGATAATCAATTTCTAACCCATCTCACTATATAAAGGAGGTACTCTGCCATATGTGTGAATTGGATAGTCAGAAATGGAGAAAGAAGAGAAACGAGCTACGCCGTAGAGACGAGGAAGAGAGAATTAAAAAAGCGGCTCAAGTGAGGAGAGAAGGAGGGGCAACAGATACCCCTTCCGCTTCTTTTCCCGACGGTGATCCGTCTAGGTCTGAGTAAATGACCGGGGTCAATACGCAGTAAAACCCAGCAAAGCATCGCTGGGTTTTTTGTGTGCTATTTTCGGACATCGTATGTCCGAAAATAAGACTTGTGGATAACTTTTCTTGTAGAGTGGGATAGAGTGCTATACAATATGACTTGAGTGGGATGAAGTGGGGGATTTTTAAAAGCTCACTTTGCCCGCTAAAAAACAATTATGCTTATCGGAGAATACATTCATACCCTCGATCCTAAAAAGCGCTTGGCTCTTCCTTCCAAGTTTCGCAAAGAACTTGGCAAAAAAGTGGTGGTGACGCGCGGATTGGATAATTGTCTTTTTGTATATCCGATAAAAGCATGGCAGAAGATGTCTGAAAAGATTGCAGAGCTTCCTATTGGGCAGGCAGACACGCGCGGGTTCGGGCGCTTTATGCTTGCGGGCGCAGTAGAGAGCGATATTGATACGATCGGTCGCATTCTCGTCCCAGATTTTTTAAAAGATTTTGCAAAGCTCGAAACACAAGTTTCGGTCATTGGTGTCCACGACCGTGTGGAGCTTTGGAACAAAGACCTCTGGGATAATTATAGAAATCGTATTGAAGGGCAGGCAGACGCTCTCGCGGAAAAATTGGGAGAGGTGGGAATACTCTAGGGGCAGTTAATAGCCAATAGTAAATAGGTGGGAAGGGAAGATTAAGAATTTGTTAGGTTTTAGCTTTTAGAAAAAATGAAAGACAAGTCAATCCACGAACTAGATACTAACACCCAATACCTGAAACCTGACACCTTTCCCCATATCCCCGTTCTTCTGAAAGAAACTATTGATGGTCTCGAACTTCGCAGGGGAGATATTGTCTTTGAAGGGACGGTTGGTCTCGGGGGGCATAGCGAAAAAATTCTCGATGCTATTGGCACAGAGGGGGTTTATGTCGGTACCGATGAGGACAAAGAAGCTCTTGCGAATGCCGAGAAGAGACTCAAGCGTTACACAAGCAAAAAAGTTTTTCGCGAAGAAAACTTTCGAAATCTCGACCGCATTCTTGATGAGGAGGGGTATCCTTTGGTGAACAAGATTCTCCTCGACATAGGTCTTTCAAGTTTACAGCTTGAAGGGAAGAGAGGTTTCTCTTTTCAGCGAGACGAGCCTCTCTTGATGACCTTTCGCGCAACTCTTCGCGAGGGAGGACTCACGGCGCGCGAGATCGTGAATGAATGGGCGGCTGACTCGCTTACGAATATTTTTGAAGGATATGGAGAGGAGAAATTTGCGTGGCGTATTGCGCAGAAAATAGTAGCGGAGCGAAAAATAAAGCCCATAGAGACAACAGGGGAGCTTGTCGAAATTATAAAAAAGAGCATTCCTGTTTTTGCGCGGTATGGGAGGACGCATTTCGCAACAAAGGTTTTTCAAGCGCTCCGTATTACGGTAAATGACGAGCTCGGCGCGCTCCGCGAAGGTCTCGCAAAAGGGTTTGAAAGGCTCTCTCCGGGGGGGCGAATGGCGGTCATCTCATTTCATAGTCTTGAAGATCGTATTGTGAAAACATTTTTTAAGAAAAAAGTAGAAGAAGGGATGGCGACTCTTGTCACCAAGAAACCTATTGCTCCACAGGACGATGAGGTTCTCCGAAATCCAAAATCTCGAAGCGCAAAATTACGAATTCTTATTAAACAAACAGGGAACAACTAGCGACTACTCACTACCAACTATCAACTACCCTTATGATCACAAAAATACTTGATCTCGACAACATTGAACGAAAATTATTCTGGATACTTTCAGGATGTCTTGGAATAGTGTTAACTATCTATCTCTATTCCGCTTTTTCGCTTATGGGGTCGGTTGTGAGTCGCGATCAAATATCATCATCGTTTCGCGAGGTATCGGTAACCGGGGGAGCGCTTGAGCAGGAATATATAACTCTCAAAAATTCTATAACACTTGCGCGCGCGCAAGAGTTAGGATTTGAAGAATTTCCGGTAAAATTTTCATCAGTTACCTCTCGTGATGATTCCTCGGGGAAACTTCTCTCCGTTCGTCAATAGCTATGGGAAAATTTCGCAATATGTGGGTGCTGAACGGAGGAATACTTTTTATTACAATCCTTCTTATTGTCAAGTTGGGATATATACAGATTGCTCTCGGAGAGATGTATCAGGATAAGGTCGAGCAACAATACGCGAGTCCGTTGAATAGTATTTTTAACCGAGGCAGTATCTTTTTTGAAGAAAAGATAGGAAGGAAAATTTCAGCAGCGACGGTAACTACTGAATACGCGCTCGCTATTGACCCTTCGCAAATTGTTGATTCTGAAAAACTCGCGGATCGTTTACTCGCTTTGATTTCATTTGACCGTAAAGATTTTATCGATAAAGCATCCCAGAAGAATAGTCGCTATAAAGAAATCCTTAAAAGTTTGGAAGAAAAAGATGCTCTCGCGATCAAGGCGCTCAAAGAAAAAGGAATTATTATTGAAAAAAATAAAAAGAGATTTTATCCAGGGGGACAGACGGCGGCGCAGGTGATAGGTTTTGTCGGTTCAGATGGAGACACCATTAGTGGACGATATGGACTAGAGCGTTATTACAACGACATACTCACACGGAAGTACAGTGATACTTTCTCGAGCTTTTTTGCTGATTTTTTTCTCAAAGCAGGAAAGACATTGTTCTCTGACCGCTCAAGCGAAGGAGATATCGTGACGACGATAGAGCCAACCGTGCAAGGAATGTTCGAGAGAACCCTCACCGATGATGTCTTAAAAAAATATAATGCGGTATGGGCGAGCGGTATTATTATGGATCCAAAAACAGGGGAGATATATGCAATGGGAAGCGTGCCCTCTTTTGACCCTAATAATTTTTCAAAAGAGAAAAATCAAAGCGTGTTTACCGATCTTCTTGTTGAAGGAGTATATGAAATGGGTTCGATCATTAAACCTCTTGTCATGGCGGCAGGACTTGATCATGGGGTGGTGACCGCTGCGACAACCTATGATGATAAAGGGTTTGTCATCATCGACAATAAGAGAGTCGAAAATTTTGACAAAAAGGCTCGCGGAGTTGTTTCTATGCAAGAAGCTCTGAGTCAATCGCTCAACACGGGGTTAATTTTTGTAATGCAGAGGTTGGGGAAAGATGTTTTTCGGGAATATTTCAAAGCGTACGGACTTGGCGAGGAAACAGGAATAGATTTACCCAATGAAGGGTTGGGGAAAATTGGCAACCTTGAAAGTCCTCGCGACATTGAATATGCAACGGCTTCATTTGGGCAGGGTATAGCGCTCACCCCTATTGCGACCATTCGCGCGCTTGCATCACTCGCAAATGGAGGAAATCTCGTGACGCCTCATGTGGTAAAGCGAATTGAAAACGGGCTTGGTGTCTCGCAGGATTTTATTCCGGGAAGTGAGCGTCGGGTAATAAAGAAAGAAACTTCACGAGAGATTTCTCGGATGCTTACCTACTCCGTTGACAATGTTCTTCTTAATGGAACGCTTAAACAAGAGCATTATAGTGTTGCGGTAAAGACAGGAACTGCCCAGCAAGTAGAAGGAGGGAAGTATTCAGAGACGGATTCTTTACATACCTTTATTGGATATTTCCCATCCTATGACCCAAAATTCATCATCTTCCTTGCGGTTAAAAATCCTCGCGGAGCACAGTATTCATCAAACACGCTCTCTTCGCCTTTTATGCAAATTACCAAATTTCTTATAAACTATTATGATATACCTCCGGATAGATAGAGTAGAAAGTAGAAAGTAGAAAACATTTAACTTACTGAGAACGTTTAAGTCCTAAAATCATTATGAAATCATTTTTACGACACATCATTATCATCATTTTGGAAATGGAAGCAAAACTTGTTTTGCGAAAATATAAGCCCAAGATAATTGCGGTAACGGGGAGCGTGGGTAAAACTTCGACCAAAGATGCGATTTTTGCCATTGCAGAACAAATGCTCATCGTACGCAAGAATATCAAGAGTTTCAATAGCGAGATAGGCATTCCGCTCACCATCCTCGGGTGCGATAATGCGTGGTCGAACCCGTTTGCGTGGCTCAGCAACATTTTTAGCGGTTTTGCGCTTGTGGCTCTGCGCGAACATTATCCAAAATGGCTGATACTTGAGATCGGCGCGCGTAAGCCGGGAGATATCAAGCGTATTTCTTCGTGGGTTATCCCCGACATCGCTGTTGTTACGCGCTTTAGCGATGTTCCTTCCCATATAGAATTTTTTAAATCTGCTGAAGATCTTTTTGAAGACAAAACAGAGATCGTGAAAGCGCTCAAAACGACAGGCGTGCTTGTCTTGAATGCTGATGACGAGAGGGTGCTCGCTTTGCGTGGCAAGATAAAAGCAAGATCGATTACTTTTGGTTTCTCTGAGGAGGCAATGTTTCGAGCGTCGAATGTTCAGATCGTATATGGGGATGACGATTTGCCTATCGGCACGACATTCAAATTTGAATATCAAGACAATACATTTCCTGTCGTCCTGTACGGCGTTCTCGGCACACAAGCAGTATACAGCGCTCTCGCCGCGCTCACAGTCGGTATTTTTTTGAAGATAAATATTGTGGATATGATAGAGTTTCTCGCGAGACACAAAAGTCCCCCGGGGAGAATGATGGTCATTCAAGGGATAAAGGATACGATGATTATTGATGATACCTATAATTCCTCACCTGTCGCGGCGCACGCGGCGCTTGAGGTGTTGAGCACCATCACCACGAAAGGCAAGAAGATTGCCGTATTGGGTGATATGCTTGAGCTCGGTAAATTTACCGCAGAAGAGCATAAAAAACTCGGCGCGCTTGCGGGGAAACAAACAGACATCCTCTTTGCAGTTGGGCTTCGCGCGAAACATATTGTAGAGGGAGCGCTCGGGAGTGGAATGAGCGAGAAAAAAATTCTTGAATTTACTGATGCAAGGACAGCCGGTAAATATCTTGAGGGGATGCTCTCGGCGGGCGATGTGGTCCTCGTAAAAGGTTCGCAATCTATGCGTATGGAACGAGCAGTGGAAGAGGTTATGGCGCATCCGGAAGACGCTCCGGACCTTCTCGTCCGCCAAGAAGAAGAGTGGTTAAGCCAACGATAAAATCTGTTGAAGTCAGACTTCAACAGAAGACTTACTCTGGCTTTTTTCTAAAAATAATGTAAAATAGCACTTGTTCGGTATTTGTCATTGGCCCTATCGTCTAATGGTTAGGACACGGCCTTTTCAAGGCTGTAATCGGGGTTCGATTCCCCGTAGGGTCATAAATCGCAAAAACAAACAAAGGGTACTTCTTGAGGAAGTGCCATTTGTTTGTTTTTGCGATTTATGATCTAATCATATCCTTTGCGCGAACTTTTTTCCAACAAAACTCTGACTAATCGCACGCTCCGCGTGCGTGGTGGCTTTAGACCAATGCGTACGCTCCGATTGCGTGGTGACTCTCACAATCCGACCATTTCCCTACGGGAACGGTACACCTTTCGTACCTGCGGTGCTCAAGGTCTTGCGAAGCTCCAAGTATTCGCTTCTCACCCTCGCCCCGTTCCACCTTTCCATGCTTTTTCTTTTTCGCGGGGGATTTTTTAAAAATTGAATGGGCGGAAACGGGGCGAGGCGGTATTTACATCATATAACAACTTGGAATATAACACAACGGAATACTATGATATAGACATCATGACAAAGGCAATATTTTCGAAAGACCATAAATATACGGTCGAACAACTTAAGAAAGCCCGCCTTGAAGCGGGCTTGGATCAGGCTGAAGTAGCAAAGCTACTCGGAAGAACTCAACCTCATGTCTCAAAAATTGAGGCGGGGCAAAGGCGACTTGATATTACGCAACTTAAGGAATTTGCGAAGATTTATAAAAAATCACTGAATTATTTCATCAAGTAATCTATGAAAAAGCATTTGATTATAGCAACATACGATGGTATTGGCACCCATTACTCCGGGGTTGGTACAATCGCAAAAAATCTAGTAGATGCATTAGGTGAATTGTCTGGAGATTTTGAACTTAGGGTTAGTATTGCCTACATAAACGTAGACCATAATTCAAAAGTTTTTAATAAACAGTGTTTTGATAAAGCGACAATGCTGACTTCGAAAACGAGGGGAATGATGATTCCTTTATGTAATACAACAAAAGGTCAAAATGAATGGGATATGTGGAGAAGTTTTGATGAGTGGTTACGCCTGTGTTTCTTTGGTAACAGCTCTTAATCTAATTTTAGATCCAAATGAAGAGAATTTTGTGCTCCTAAACGATACTCCTTTTTTGTTTTTTGCAAAATATAAGGATTTAGTAACCAACGAAAATATCAAATACTTTTATTTTCCTTTGAGCACTGGAAAGAACCACGCTTTCGGAGATAAAGACTGGAGAAATAACCGCATAAGAGTAGAGCAAAAATGTTTTAACCTGATTTCCAAAGACTCAAGATCAAAAGTTGTCGCTTTGGGTAATAGATTTGCAGAGAGAATGTCCGAAGATTACGGTTTATTTTTTGGTAAAGATGATTTTCTACAAAATGGCTTATTTTTTGATAGGTACTCCAATTATTTAGACAAGAAATTTGCAAATCAAGACTTTAAAAAGTTTGGTATAGAAGTTGAGAAAGACAGTAAATTAATTTTTGCCTGGGGTAGATGTTCAATAGCTAAAGGATTTAAAGAATTAGCCCTTGCTTGGGCTAAGATTTATAAAGATTTACCGGATCATTTTCTGATTTTACAAATGCCAAACAATTCTGGTGAACCGGAATACTTTAAAGAAGTTCAGGATATATTAAAAAATACTTCCAGATATATAGTCATCAATGATTTTAATCCAGAAATTTGGAAGACGGTGTTAAGAACAGAAAATACAAGCGTGGTTTGCATACCATCTTTAATGGATCCATTTCCTCATACTTCAATTGAAGCAAAATTATTTTCTAAAGATATGAATTTTTTAACAATTATTAGTGATGTCGATGGAGCAGTTGATGCTTTTAATACGGGAGAGGCTCTATATGTCGATGCTAGGAATCCAGAAGAATTTTCTAAAAGACTTATCGAAGCTGCCACGATGGATACTGAAAGCAGGAGAAAAATTATAGATAGAAATCAAGGGACGATTGAAATATTTAATTTCCCTAAAATTCTTAAAAAATTTATTGAGAATAACTTACAATAATATGATTTTTAGGTGGTCAATTTGGGGTCAAAATAAAGAAAAAAATTTAGAGCTATTAAAATATAGCGTTCTTTCATTTAAGAAACAATTTGGCAAAAATCATAGATATATCATTTACACAGATTCACCGCATGAGTTAGTAGACAAATTCGGAAATATTGCAGAGATGGCAGACTTTAACAGCTCTAATAATGAGTATGACATTGATTCGATTACTACATGGAGAAAGTGGTGTCCCACTGCAAGGATTAATATTTCTGAGACAGAATTTTATATTGATTCTGATGTGTTCTTGCTTAAATACCCCGAAGAAGTAGATAAGTTCATCAAAAACCCTCAATTAAAATTTGGGATTCTGGATGAATTTAATGGACAGCCTTGGCAATATGGCGCGATGCAGAAAAAAGGAGTTAAAGAAGTACCCTTTGTAAATGCTGGTTTTTTTATTCAAAAAACCGGTTACAGCATTTCTGATGATTTACTCAAAGAGAAAAAATGGTGGGAGGAAAATATTTCAAAAGAAGAGCAAAGACATCACGATGAACAAGGATGCTTAGCAATTTCTTCATCTAAATACTTTAAAGATGGTGAACTATATATTTTCCCAAAGGATAAATACATGCTAATTGGTCCAAACGAAAATAAAGATATCGTGAGTCTAGAAAATGTAACAATGTTCCATGCAGTTTATCCTGAACATCCTGCTTTCTATAAATTCAAGAGTGTTCTAGGCAAAATTTTATATGAGTAAGAAAAA
>JACQCY010000055.1 GCA_016201355.1 Candidatus Yonathbacteria bacterium
CACGAGCCGTGGCAACGAAATTTTCGAGCGACGGCGAGAAAATATTTGTGACCAGCACCCTAGAAATGACCTGCGTCACTTCCGTATGGGTGTTGACGCACTCTAATCAGTCAAGATTGTTTTCATTGAAAAAACTTCAGAAATAGTATATTGTGTCGAAGGGTTTCAGAGAAAGGTCTGTTTTTGAATAAGCCAATATAGCTCAGTCGGTAGAGCATTTCCATGGTAAGGAAAAGGTCATCGGTTCGATTCCGATTATTGGCTCCGTGCTTAAGTTGAAAGTTCATAAAGTTTGTAAAGTTCATAAAGTAAATGCATCTGCACTCACTTTACAAACTTTTAACTTTAGAGACTTTACAAACTATTGTTTGCCACCTTAGCTCAGTCGGTAGAGCATCTCACTCGTAACGAGAAGGTCCGCAGTTCGATTCTGCGAGGTGGCTCACTTCAAACAAAAACACCACAAGCTCGTTTTATTGAGCTGGTGGTGTTAGGCGATATTGACCCCCTTTCTTCTGAGGTGGGGTATAGCCTTAATTAAAATACTTTCATGGGTGCGGAGGAAATCTTTTCTCTTGAGTATCTCATCTAAGAAGAAGATTTTTACCACCTCCCCGTCGCTCCCTATTTTGAGGAGGTTTTTCCATGAGTGGACAATCCCCATGTATACATATTTGGAATGCCCCATCGTCTTTCTGGACGAGACCCCGAATAATTTCGTCCATGGGATCTGTATTCCGGTTTCCTCCTGTAGCTCGCGGCTACCGCACTCAGCGGGGGATTCACCCTCTTTTTTATGTCCCCCCGGCAGTTTCCAGAAGGGAACCTTAAAAGAAGGGTCTTTTACAACAACAATCTTGCCGTCTCTACTGACGGCGATAACGAGAACCGCCGCATCGTAAGGCACTCCCTTTCCCATAAGCCCTCCTCTGTAGTAATTTACTAATCAAAACTATAGCGTTAATGTGATTATTTGTCAAGCTCTCAAAAAAAAGCTATACCCCCACACCTATTTTGTTAGGGGAAAAATAGGTGTGGGGGTATACTTACCCTTATGCAAGTTTCTAAAGAAGAAATACAGAAGAAAATAACCGAGCTTGAAACGCAAATGTCTGCGGTGGATTTTTGGTCTGACAAGATACGCGCGCAGGCGACCATCAAGGAGATTGCGGACTTTAAAGAAAAACTTTTGGGAGCTTCGAAATACGATAAAGGCAATGCGGTAATGACTATTTTCTCGGGCGCGGGAGGAGATGATTCAGAGGATTTCTCGGGAATGCTTCTCCGTATGTATTTGAAGTTTTTTGAGAAGCAGGGTTTTGCGTGGAAGACGCTCCATGAAAATAAAAATGACCATAACGGGTATCGCAACATTACGATTGAGATTCATGGAAAAAATGTATACGGTATGCTCAAAAATGAATCCGGTGTGCATCGTCTCGTCCGCATCTCACCCTTTAACGCAAAAAAACTTCGCCACACTTCGTTTTCTATGGTGGAAATAATCCCTGATTTTAAGGCGCACGGAGATGATACTATCTCTATTCCCGACAAAGACATACGGCTTGAGTTTAGCCGTTCATCGGGTCCGGGAGGGCAAAATGTGAACAAGAGGGAGACTGCGGTGCGTGTCGTGCATATTCCTACCGGCATTGCGGTTCATGTGGAAACCGAGCGTTCACAGGAGCAAAACCGTGAACGAGCGATGCAGGTGTTAAAAGGTAAATTATTTAAGAAACAAGAAGATGAAAGAAAGAGCGCCGAAAGCGGTATGTATGTGAGCAAGACGACCGATATTGAATGGGGAAATCAGATCCGCTCGTATGTGCTTCACCCTTACAAAATGGTCAAAGATCATCGCACCGAGGTAGAGACCAGTAATGTGGATGCGGTACTTGAAGATGGCGAAATAGGGGCATTTTTAGAGGCGGAGAAAGACCTCTAAAAATAATTTCAAATGTCTAATTTCAAATTTCAAAATAAATCCTAATTTCTGAATTTTAAAATTAAGACATTTAAAATTTAAATAAAATTTTTAAATATTTGCCACATTATGAAATCTAGAAATTCTCTAGTAAGTTCTGCTTATGTTTGCGACGCTCTTCGCTCTGCGATATAATGCTCGTATGATTTATTTTGATAATGTCTCAAAAACATATATTGATGGCACTATGGCTCTCGACAAGGTGTCTTTTTCCATAGGGCAAGGAGAATTTGTCTCTATTGTGGGACATTCAGGCGCGGGCAAGACAACGCTCATAAAACTTCTTTTTGGCGAGGAACGCGCCACGAGTGGCGCGGTATTGTTTGATTCAATAGATATCAAAAGAGTGAAAGAACGCGATCTCCCCACCCTTCGTCGCAGGATAGGGGTTATCTTTCAGGATTTTCGGCTTCTTTCCAATAAGACAGCGTATGAAAATGTGGCATTCGCCATGGAAATCGCGGGAAAAGCTGATGAAGAGATTTCCTCCGATGTTCCGCATGTTCTCGATCTTGTGGGGTTGGGGCACAAGATGTGGAATTTTCCTCGCCAGCTTTCCGGAGGCGAGCTTCAGCGTGTTTCTATTGCGCGGGCGATCATCAATCATCCCGATATTATCATTGCGGACGAGCCCACGGGAAATCTTGACCCAATCAACACCTACGAAATTATTCAGATTCTCAAAAAGATCAATGATTTGGGAACAACGGTTATTCTAACCACCCACAATAAAGGGGTTGTTGAGTCTCTGGGGAAAAGGGTTATCACGATGGACCACGGGCAAATTATTCGCGACAATCCTGTGGGGGAATACTCGTTATAGATTAAGAATTTTAAATTTTAAGTTCTAAATTTTAAATCAATTTTAAATATCTTGATTTTAAAACATTTAGTCATTTAGATTTCATTTAAAATTTGAAATTTATAATTTAAAATTCTTACACAATATGCTTCATATTTCAACTCAACGCCACTTCTTTGTTGATGCAATAAATGATGTTAATATATAACCATATGTTCTGGACAACCATCAAACGAATCGTTAAGGCCGGTTTCGTCAATTTTTGGAGGAATGGGAGTGTTTCCCTTTCCTCTGTCTTTATGATGATTGTTGCGCTCTTTATGATTGGTTCGACTTTGCTCATCACCGCTTTTCTGGGGACCACTTTGCGCGAGCTTGAAGATAAAATCGATATCAATATCTACCTCACTCCGGAAGCGCCCGAAAGCGCTATCTTGGATTTGAAAAAGACCCTTGAAGCATTTCCAGAAGTTAAAGAAGTTTCTTATATAAAAAGCGAGGATGCTTTGGCGGTATTTCGCGAGCGACACAAGAACGATCATCGTATCATTCAGGCGCTCGACGAAGTTGGCGCAAACCCCCTTACTGCCGTATTGAACATAAAAGCAAAAGAACCATCGCAGTATGAGGGAATATCAAAAACTCTTGAAGGGGAGAACGCTCTTTCGTCCGGCGCGCTCTCTATCGTCGGCAAGGTAAATTATAACGACAATAAAGTCGCCATTGATCGTCTGTCTCGGCTTATCGTTGGGGTGAAAAAACTTGGGGGCATCATTACCGCGATTATGGTCGGCATTTCTATCCTCATTACCTTTAACACGATTCGTCTCGCTATTTATATTGCGCGCGAAGAGATTGGCGTGATGCGTCTCGTGGGGGGCAACAAAGAGTACATCCGCGGGCCGTTTGTTGTTGAGGGGATTATCTATGGATTTGTCGCTGGACTGCTTACCATCATCCTTTTTTATCCGCTTACCTATTGGCTAAAAAGCACGACACAAGGGTTCTACGGAGGGATAGACCTTCTCCACTATTTTGTGGCAAATTTTGTACAGATCTTTTTTATCATTATGCTTTCGGGTATCGCGCTCGGCGCAACCTCAAGCTATCTCGCCGTGCGTAAATATCTAACCTCCTAAAAGTAGAATGGCTCAAAAGAAAATTCGTAAATATATTTTTGTTGTGGGAGGAGTTATTTCTGGGGTTGGAAAAGGCATTACCACTTCTTCTATCGGCAAAATTCTCCAGTCGCACGGGTATCGTGTCACAGCCATAAAGATCGACCCCTATATCAATGTTGACGCAGGGACGATGAATCCCACTGAACACGGCGAAGTCTTTGTGCTTAAAGATGGCGATGAAACCGATCAGGATATGGGAAACTACGAGCGTTTTCTAGATACTTCGCTCACGCGCGACAACTATATGACTACCGGTCGTGTCTATTTGTCGGTCATTGAAAAAGAGCGTTCGCTCGCCTACAAAGGCAAATGCGTGCAGGTGGTCCCCCATATCCCCTATGAGGTTATCGACCGTATCAATAATGCGGCGGATAAAGCAAATACCGAGATTGTCGTCGTTGAAGTGGGAGGAACGGTCGGCGAATATGAAAATATTCTTTTTATTGAAACAGCGAGAATGCTCAAGATTAAAAATCCCGATGATGTGCTTTTTGTGATGGTGAGCTATCTCCCTACGCCGGCAAAGGTCGGGGAGATGAAGACAAAACCTACCCAGCACGCGGTCCGCGCGCTCAACAGCAACGGTATCCAGCCGGATTTCATTATTGCGCGCAGTGATGTTGCTCTCGATGAGACCCGAAAGGAAAAACTCGCTCTCTTTTGCAACATTGTCCCCGAAGGAGTTATCTCTGCCCCCGATATTGATAGCGTGTATGATGTGCCAAGCAATTTTGAGAAAGATAAGCTTGGCGAAAAGATATTAAAACGATTCAAGCTCAAGAGCAGGGGCAAGATTGAGAAATGGAAAGAGTGGGAAAATTTTGCGCGCAAAGTGCATAAGACAAAAGACACCGTGCGTATTGCAGTGGTGGGCAAGTATTTTACTACGGGAGATTTTACTTTCGCGGACTCCTATGTCTCGGTGATTGAGGCGATCAAATATTCGGCATATAGTCTCGGCAAAAAGCCCGATCTTGTTTGGCTCTCGGCATCACAATTTGAGGGCAAGAATCCTCCTCTTTCCGAACTCGCTTCATTTGATGGTATTCTCGTGCCGGGGGGGTTTGGTACGCGCGGTGTGGAGGGCAAACTCAATGTCATTCGTTACGCGCGCGAGAAAAAGATTCCCTACTTTGGTATTTGTTACGGTATGCAACTTGCGGTTATTGAATATGCGCGCAATGTTTTGAAACTCAAAGATGCGACATCGCGTGAAATAGACCCTTCGTCAAAAGAAATTATCATCGATATTATGGAGTCGCAGAAAGAAAATCTGCAAAACCGCAAAATGGGAGGAAGTATGCGCCTCGGAACCTACCCTGCGGTCTTAAAGAAAGGAACGATTGCGCATAGCGCGTACGGTGCTGATAAAATAGAAGAACGACACCGTCATCGTTTTGAGGTGAACCCAGCATACATTGAAAAACTTGAAAAAGCAGGATTGGTCTTTTCGGGAACATCGCCCGACGGCACCCTTATGGAAATTGCAGAACTTCCTAAAAAAGATCATCCCTTTTTCCTCGGCGCTCAATTTCATCCCGAGTTTCAAGCGCACCCCCTCCATCCCCATAAACTTTTCACCGCATTTATCAAAGCGGCGATTGTGCGTAACAAAGAAGAGAAGTAGTTTTTTTGTTGAAAAGGTGACCTATCTTTGCTACTATCCGTGAGTGTAAGTTTCTTTGCGAGATCATCTAGGGATGGGAATGAAAAGTAATTAGTTTTACTTTTCATCCGGTTCTTTCGATAAGAAAGAAATTTCCGATGTTTTTATGGTCAGAGCTGCGAGATCGTCTAATGGTAGGACATCGCCCTCTGGAGGCGAGTATCTTGGTTCGAATCCAGGTCTCGCAGCTCTGAATGGAAAAACAGGAAATAGGCCCCCCCCTGGAGGATGTTATCTTGGTTCGAATCCAAGCCCCGCAGCCAATATAAAATTAGGAAATAGACACTGAGACATCGGACAACTAAATACAAGAACTTTTTTCTACAAAAAGATGACGACCACACGGAAATTTCTCGATAAGCTCAATATGGAGTACCTCGATCTCCATAGAACCTACGAAGATTATTTTTGGACTTCGTATATGGGAGATCATTCGGTGGACAAGAAAAAGGACGAAGCGCTTGCGCGGCGGGACGCGTTTCGGGGAAGTAGAGAGTATCTCTACGAGGCAAAACGACTCTTGAGAAGTAGAGATACGAAGACGCGCGCACGGCTCCGCGTATGGATCGAGTTTTTCAAACGCTATCAAACACCACCGAAAGCTCTTGAAATCAAGGCAAAGATTGACCAGCTCGAATCAGCTATCCTCAAAAAGAAAGCAGGGCGGAAAGAAGGATATATAGATCCATATTCAAAAAAGTTCGTCTCCGCCTCCGCGCTTAAAATGGGAGCGATGACGAGGACGCACGATGATGAAGAAATTCGCCAAGCGTGTTTTTATGCGCGCGAGAAACTTGCGACGGATTCTTTGAATGAATACTGCGAGATGGTCGCGCTCCGCAATCAATACGCGCGCATGCTTGGGTACCGGGATTTCTACGATTTCAAGGTGCAGTCCGAGGATGGTATGACAAAGAAAGAGCTTTTCGGACTTTTTGATACCATTTACAAAAAGACTAAATATTCTTTTGCGGATATCCGCGCACTCGAGAAGACAAAACCGCGTCTCCGCAAACCATGGAACTTCGCCTATATGATGGCGGGAGATTTTACAAAAGAAGAGGATCCCTATTTTCAGTTTGAGGACGCACTTCTGCGGTGGGGGAGGTCGTTTGCGGCACTCAGTATCGATTTTAAGGGAGGTGTGCTCACCCTCGATCTCCTTGATCGGAAAGGAAAATGGAATAATGGATTTTGTCATTGGCCGATCTTGGTCCATTACGAAAAAGGGAAGCGAATACCCGGCAGTTCAAATTTTACTTGTAATGTTGTCGCACGGCAGGTCGGGAGTGGCGTGGAAGGATACCGCACGCTCTTTCACGAAGGCGGCCATGCGGCGCACCTCCTTACGAGTGAACAAAAAGATGTGTGTCTCAACCATGAGTATTCGCCAATGTCGACGCCATGGGCGGAAATGCAAAGTATGTTTTTGGAAGAGATCTTTGCAAGCATTGAATGGCGCATGAGGTATGCGAATGATAGGGAAGGGAAACCATATCCTTTTGAGCTCTTTGAACGAAAGGCGCGCGCGCTCCATCCACTCAAGCCACGGCGGCTCAATGGCATTATGTCCGTATCTTCATTTGAGCGCGCAGTGTATGAGCTCAAGAGACCGACGCCTGAAAAGGTGAAGGCGATTGCCACAAGAGTAAACAAAAAATTCAGCGATATGTCGGAGGATTCGCTTTCTCTCTTGAATACTCCGCACATCTATTCATGGGAAAGCTCCGGTTCGTACCACGGCTATGGACTTGCCGAGCTTGCTTTATCACAGTGGCGCGCATTTTTTTATAAAAAGTATGGTTATATCGTGGATAACCCTCAAGTAGGAAAGGAAATGGCTCGTGTGTGGAAACTTGGCGCGCAGAATACTTTTGCTGAATTTGTAAAGTTGGCGACTGGGAAGAGAATTTCCCCCGATGCTTTTCTCAAAGAAGTTACTATGTCGGCAGAGCAGACGATTAAGAAAGCGAAAGAAAAGAACCATAGAATGGAAAAGGTAAAACCGTACCGTAAAGAGGTGGATTTGAACGCGACTATTCACTTGGTGCATGGTTGGCAAGAGATAGCAAACAACACTAAAAGCTTTAAGGATATGGCGATGACTTATAAAGCGTGGATTCTCAAGCAAACACGAGTGAAATAAAGGATCCTCGGGGCAAAGCCCCGAGGTATTACCGGAGCTCGCTTCGCTCGCACATTCACGTGGCAGAGCCACGTGGTATTTATTTGTATTAGCTCATCGACTCGGAAATGAGAAAGAGTACTTTCTCATTTCGCTCGCTCTACATCGCTAATAAAAAGGGTTTACCTCATGGTCTTAATAGGTGTAGTTTGATACAATTTAAGTATTAGCCGGAAGATAATTTTATTTTAAATTTTATGTTCAATCTACAAAACAAAGTTGCATTAGTTACGGGAGCGCGCAGGGGGATGGGGCGGTCGCACGCGCTTGCGCTCGCGGGGCAGGGGGCAAAGGTCGTCATTACCGATATTGACCTTGCTCAGTGTGAGCTTGTCGCGGATGAAGTGCGCGCGAATGGGGGCGATGTCATTTGTTTCAAACTCGATGTGTCCAATAAAGCGGATGTGGATAGTGTCTTTGATCAGGTTATTGCAAAATATGGACGCTTGGATATTTTGGTGAATAATGCGGGAATCTATGAGTCGCATCCATTCTTAGAAATGAGTGAAGCAGAATGGGACAGAACGATTGATATCAATTTGAAAGGGTACTTTCTCTGCGCGCAACGAGCGGCGAAAGAGATGGCGAAAAATAAATGGGGACGCATTATCAATATCGCATCAATCGCATCTGGTGGGGTTGGTGTTGGTATTGCCGGCGGGGCGCATTATACCGCTTCAAAAGGAGGCATTATTGGTATGAGCGAAACGCTTGCGATTGAGCTTGCACCACTCGGTATTACCGTGAATGTCATTGGTCCCGGTGTTATTGATACGCCGATGGTTGGCGCCGCGAATATTCCAAAAGAAGCGATGGACGCGATCCTTGCCGGAGTACCGCTCAAGCGGATGGGGCGACCCGAGGAAGTTTCTTTTGCTGTGGTCTTCCTTGCTTCAGAAGAAGCGAGTTATGTTACGGGCGCGACGCTTTATGTAGATGGGGGGTGGCTTGCTGCGTAATTTTTTAAATTATCCTATTTTCTGCGCATACACGGAAATACTGCGTCTTTTTGCCGCGTGCCCCTCGGCTTTATGGCGATGAGATTTGCTGATCTTGTGCACAGAAAAATGTTCCGCGAGCATATCAAGGATTTCTTCTTCGGTGAAAACATGTTCCGCTACTCCGATAACGGGATGAATATAGGAGCCAGCTTCATCGGCAGGGTTTTCTTTGAGGAGGCGTTTTGCGTGCGCGTCTTCATCAAGGAGAAATGTTTTAAAGAAAAACCAACCGCCCGGTTTCAAGACGCGCACAATTTCAGAGATGAGATTTCTTCTTTCATTGGCGCTCAAAAAATGTGAAGTCATCATATCGAGAACGATGGTCTGCGAGTTGTCGAGGAGAGGAATAGGGTCTGCAATAGATTGCACCCCATAGGAAAGAGGAAGTCCCGCGCTCTCTCGTTTTGCTTGATTGATTGCTTCTTGAGAAAAATCATATCCTACGCCGCGCATATCGAAAGACCCTGCGAGGTAGATAAGGTTTCTTCCATTTCCGCATCCGAGGTCAAGCACGGAAGCTATTGGGTTAAGATATTTACGGCCATACGAACGCTCGAGAAAACGCGTAAACTTTTCTAGGTCTTCGCTTGGGGTAAGGGAAAGAGCGAGGTGTCCGCCTTTTTTGTATTCAGTATTCCAGAAGGTATGACTGCTTGTATATTTTTTAGGTAGTTTTTTCATTGCAATCCTATTAGAGCATGAGATGCTTCCTTGCGCAATGAGCTCGCGCGCGAAATGATTTTCGGGTATACTCGGGAATAAGACCTACTGGCTTAAATATGGCTCAAAATAAAATATACATATATGGCAAACATGCTGTCGAGGAAGCTTTGCAGGGCAAGCCTCATGCGGTAGGCAAAGTCCTTGTCTCCAAACAAGAAGTAGGGAGCGCATTGGAAGCTCTTATCAAAAAAACTGGTGTGTTGGTTGAAAAATTCTCTGACGCAACGAGACCTTCTTACATTGACCGAGAAGTTGCTCATCAGGGTGTCATTGCTCAGATATCTGTCGATAAATTGGTCATTCCGTATAAAGATTTTGTGGAAAAACTTACCGTAACCCCCGACACGGCGCTTGCTCTCTTGGGAGAGATTCAAGACCCGCAAAATGTGGGAGCGATTATTCGTAGCGCGGCAGCATTTGGTATTTCTGGGGTGCTTATTCCCGAGCATAATCAAGCATCTGTTTCAGGCGCGGTCATCAAGGCTTCTTCGGGGATGGCGTTTCGTGTTCCTTTGGTTTCAATTGGCAATGTGAATACAACACTTCGTGATTTAAAGGAAAAAAAATTCTGGGTATACGGGCTTGATGAAACAGCGGCAAAGAACCTTTCTCAAGAAATTTTTGATGCGCCAACTCTTTTTGTCCTTGGTAATGAAGCGCTTGGTATCAGAGAAAAGACGCGCGAGATGTGCGATATCCTCCTCTCTATTTCGATGCATTCTCAGTGCGAGTCGCTCAATGTGGCATCAAGCGCAACGGTTGCGTTTTACGCATGGAGCAGAGGGCACGCTAATGCATTAAAGTAAAAATATTTTTATGAAATCAAATAAACAGAAAGAACATATTGTGCAGGAGATGCTTCTTGCTATCGGTGAAAATCCAGATAGGCAAGGATTGAAGGATACCCCGCGGAGGGTCGTGGAAATGTGGAAGGAGAATTTTGCTGGATATGATAAAAAGAAAAAGCCGAAAGTAACCACCTTTGATAATAATGCCGACGGTGTTCATTATGATCAGATGATCGTTGATTCGGGCTATTTCTTTTCTCACTGTGAACATCACCTCGTTCCTTTCTTTGGCACTTATCATTTTGCGTATATTCCTGATAAGAAAATCATAGGACTCAGCAAAGTTGCAAGGGTTGTTGATTTCTATTCAGCGCGTTTGCAGATTCAGGAGCGGTTGGTGAAAAATGTGGTGGATGAGATTGAAAACGCCCTCAAGCCGCGCGGGGTCGCTTTGGTGATAAAAGCGCGACACCTCTGCAAAGAAATGCGTGGTGTAGAGAAGCACAATGGGGAGATGATCACGAGTGATATTCGCGGTGCATTTAGAAAGAACGAAGCCACGAGAATGGAATTTATGAATTTCATTAAATAGTTTTTGGTGCGAAAAACTCTCTTTTCCTTATGGTGCATTTGTGGTATCATTTTTCTATGCAAAATGAAGGAATGGATGAAATAAAACAGAAGATATCTGAGCAAAAGGATTATTTGCGAAAAACCTATGGAGTTGAAAAGATAGGGATTTTTGGCTCGTTTGCGTGAAATGAGGCGACAACAGAAAGCGATCTTGATGTTGTGGTAAGCCTCAAAGAACCAATTAGTTATTTTAAGTTTTTCAATTTGGAAAAAGACATCGTTTCGTTTGCGGGTAGGAAAGTTGACCTTGTCACTGACGAAGCATTAAAAGCACCTCTCAAGGAGAGTATTATGAGAGACCTCGTGTTGGTTTAATGTTTGAAATCTCACCGCAAATATGACAGAAAGAAAACCTGAATTATACACAGAAGACATTTTGATTTCTATCAAAGCGATTAAAAAATTGAGAAAAGAACTCTATTTATGAGATACCTCGGCATTGATTATGGGACAAAGAGAGTGGGGGTCGCCATATCTGACGAGGGGGGCACGCTTGCTTTTCCGTATGCTATTTTAGACAATGGAAAAGGATTGGTCGGGGAAATAAAGAACATCTGCGCGCATGAGTCTGTGGGGGCTATCGTTGTCGGAGAGTCGCTAGACTATAAAGGCAAACCAAATCCCATAATGACAAAGACGAATACCTTTATCAAAGAGATTAAAGAAATCATCAATATTCCCATTATCTTGGAGCGAGAATTTCTCACCACGCAACAGGCGCGCTTTTTCCAGACAGAAAGAAAACGCGTTGACGACTCCGCCGCGGCAATCATTTTGCAGAGTTATCTTGACAGGAAAGGGAATAAACCAATACCAGAAAAAACCTTGACAAAATAGGTATTTTGTGTATACTATTTTTTAGTTCGTTCATTGAGATATGACCATGGTGGTTGATGAGAACCTTAATTAAAAGGAGGTTGTTATGGCAGACAAAAAGACTGTCATCGAGGGGTCGAATGTCTTGGCTTCTCAAATCGGTGAACTGTTTGCGCAAATTGCGCGCGGTGTTCTCAATGGTGGGCACATACAAGCCCTCCTTGAGCACCGTAACCCATTTGATGGAAAGGGCGGGGGAGAAAAATTTTTCGACCCCAACACTTACTTCAAAGATCGCAAGGATTTGTGGGTTTTGGATTCGTTCACCTACCGTATCCTGCCGAACTTCAGTCCGATGCCCTACCGCGGACTTGAGGGTGTAACGAGCAAGGATCTTCCTCGTAATATGTGCGACAAGGAGATTGTCGATTGGTTTCTTGGCGGAATGGAAGAGGTGTGCGAGCACTCGTTCTCTCTTGATCAGATTGCGACAATGATCGATCTCCAACCAAACGGCAAAGACGGCGACCTTCTGAATAATGGTCGCGTCAACATTTTCTATGTGTTGGTAGGCAGTGTACTCTTTGCCGTCCATGTGGACTGGCGCTTGGACAACCGCTCGTGGTATGTGGATGGTTTGCGTTTCGGCGAGAATAGTGGCTGGGTTGATAGTCGTCGGGTCTTTTGCAATACGATGGTAAGGTGAGACCCTATGGCTTTGGGGCGCTGAGTTCTGCTCGGCGCCCTTTTTTATACCTTTGAAATGCTGTACACTGGGGGCAAGGAGAAATATAATTATGACAATGATAACTTTCGACGAATTTAAAAAAGTGGAGATAAAGATTGGGACGATTCTTTCGGCGGAGAAAGTGCCAGATACGGATAAACTTTTGAAGTTTATGATAAATCTCGGTGAGGACAGGTTTCTAGTATAGATAAGAATTTTAAATTTTAAGTTTTAAATTTCAAATGAATATCAAATGATTTAATTTTTAAAACATTCGGACATTTAAAATTCATTTCAAATCTAAAATTTGTAATTTAAAATTTACTTTATGTCATTCATTCCACACTTTGATTTACCGCAAATAATCCAGGCCTTTGGGTACATTGGATTGTTTGGAATTATTTTTGCCGAGACGGGTCTTTTTTTGGGTTTTTTTCTCCCCGGGGACAGCTTGCTTTTTACTGCGGGGCTCCTTTCTTCGCAGGGACTATTTAGTATTTGGGTATTAGCTCCCCTCGTTATTGCTCCCGCAATCCTTGGAGATAGTTTTGGGTATTGGTTTGGCGCAAAGGTTGGCCCCAAAATCTTTAACCAAGAAGACTCGCTCCTCTTTCACAAGCGACATATTGAACGGACGCGAGAATTTTATGCGAAGTATGGAGCAAAGGCGGTATTTCTTGCGCGGTTTATTCCTATCGTGCGCACCTTTATTCCCATTCTCGCGGGGGTGGGAGGGATGCCCTATAAAATATTTGTGAAATATAATATCATTGGTGGTTTTGTATGGGGAGGAGGGATGACCATTCTTGGGTATTCACTCGGTAAATCAGTTCCGGGAATCGATAAATATTTAACCATCATTATTATCGGTATTATCATTGTCTCATTTTTACCTATTGCGTTTGAGTTTGCGAAAGATAAAATTTCAAAGAAATAGTACCCTTACTTTTAATAGTGCGGTATAATTAAAACAAATGGTTCGCAGTAAATTCTTTCAATTCTTTCCGCCACCGCAGTTCTTGCAGATGAAGGCAGTAGGGCTCGACATCTCCGATGTTTCTTTGCGTTTTGTCGAGCTTATTGAGACGAAACAGGGAATGGAGATCGGGCGTTTTGGGGAGCGCGCTATTCCACGCGGGGTCATTGAGGGAGGAGAAGTAAAAAAGCCTTCCGATTTGCGCGCTATTTTGAGCGAGGTAAAAAAAGAATACAACCTTGAATTTGTCGCGGTCTCCCTCCCTGAAGAAAAAGCGTATCTCTTTGATCTCCGCTTGCCTCAAACGGGAAAGAGTAATATCCGCGGAGCGATAGAGCTTGCGCTGGAGGAGCGCGTTCCACTCAAAGCGTCCGAAGCCCTTTTTGATTATCAAATAGAAAAAGAAAGCGATACGACAATGTATGTAAATGTTTCCGTTGTTCCGCGCGCGCTTATTGACGGGTATCTTGAGGCATTTTCAATGTCGGGTATTATTCCTGTTGCTTTTGAGATTGAGGCTCAGTCGGTGACCCGCGCCATTATACCCGACGAAGACAATCGGGCTTCTATGATTGTGGATTTTGGCAGAACGCGTACGGGGATTACGATTGTCGAGGGAGGCATGGTTGAATTTACTTCTACGGTGCCTGTGGGAGGAGGAGCTCTCACGGAAGCGATTATGAAAAAGATGAATATCTCGTACGATGAAGCGGAAAAAATAAAACACGAGAAGGGGATTACCAGCAAAGAGGGGAATGAAGATCTTTCGCTCGCCCTTGTTTCGGCAATCTCCGTGCTTCGCGATGAGATTGCGAAACTTTACGCATATTGGCAAAAACGCGACGATACCCATGATGCAAAACATATGGGCATCAATAAAATCTATTTATGCGGAGGAGATTCAAATCTCGCGGGGTTCGTGGAATATCTCACGACGGGACTCGATATTTCCGTGGATGTGGGACTCGCCAATATTTTTGTGAATATGAATTCTCTCAATAATTATGTCCCGACAATAAGCTTCAGTGATTCGCTCTCCTATGCGACGGCAATAGGGCTTGCGCTCCGCTGTCAACAGTAACATATGATCAACCTCCTTCCCTTAGAAGAAAAGAAAAAAATACGCGCGGAATATCGTCTCCGTCTCTCTGCTCTGGTGATGCTCGCTACCGCCCTCTCCCTTCTCGCAAGTCTGATTTTACTTTCTCCGGTATATTTGCTTACGCTTTCAAAATACCAATTTGCGTCAGAGAAATTCGTCAGACTTGAATCCGAACAAGGGAAAACGGAACAAGAAAAAGAGTTAAACGCTCAAATCAATGAAGTTAATAAAAAAACAGCCCTTTTCCTCAAGGAAGATCGCAGGCAGGCGGTCTTTTCAGAGATCGTGACGAAGATTATTGAGACAAAAGGAAGCACCATAAGAATTCAAAATATATTCTATGAGACAAGTCCCGGACGAGAGCGCTTTGTCATTTCGGGGAGGGCGGATGACAGAGACCTTCTCGCGCTCTTTGTCGAAAATCTCAAGAAAGATCCTTTTTTCACCACGGTTGATATCCCCATCTCGAGTTATATCAAAAGTACGGATATCGATTTTTCGGTGATCTTAGAGAAAAAATATCTTCCTGTAAAAAAATGAAATCTTTAAATAAAACAACAATTTTTCTCGGCATTTCTCTCGCCCTCGCCCTTATGGTCGGGGGAGTGTATGCGTTTTTCTTTGTGGCGATAAAGAATAAAAATAGATCGATTGTAGAATTTTTGTCAAGAAATGAAGAGCTTGCGGGGAGAGAGTCTCGTCTCCGTTTCTCAAAAAGTTCGTTAAAAATAGAACAATCAAATATCGACAAGCTCTCCTCTTATTTTGTAAAGGAAAGCGATATCGTGTCTTTTGCCAAAAAGATAGAAGCGCTCTCGGCGGAATCGGGAACCACACTCTCTCTTGAGCTCCTTGAGCCGGGAGTTGTCGAGGGGAGTATTCCCGTTCTTAATTTTCGCGTGAAGGCAAAAGGGGGGTTCTCCGAGGTGATGAAACTTATGGCGCTTCTCGAAAATTATCCGGTAAATTTTGAATGGAAATCGGTTAATCTTATTCGTGATGACAGTAGCGCGGTCCCAACGGTTGCGCAAAATCTAAAGACACCTCGATCCGTCGCTCCCCAATGGATAATCACGGTATCGTTGTCCGCCTTTAATTTTTTGAAAGAATAATATGCTTAAAAAAGACTTAAACAAGAAAACAAAGAATCTTTTTTCTCTGAAAGGAATTATTTCTCTGTGGAGGGATGCGGACCCTTCAAAAATAGAGATTGCTCCGTATCGAGACTGGCGCATTATGGGAATTGTTTTCTTTGTAATACTCCTTGCTTCGTTTGGATTCAATATGTACCTATTGTTTGAGGTCAATCGCGATAATTTTTTTGTCGTTCCCGAGGTCAAAAGTCAGGGTATGTCATTTGATCGCGAAGGCCTCAATCGCGTGCTTGATTTGATTGCGACCAGAGAAGCGACCTTTGAAAAGTTAAAGACAGAAACAGTAAAAGTAAATGATCCTTCTTTATAGAGTAGCGTCTTTACATTAAAAAGATTCATCGTTGCAGAAACAATCGTTTCATTGTAAGTTGTGGGGGACAGATTGCCCTCGTAGTTAAATGGATATAACTGCGGACTTCTAAGCCGTTATTGTAGGTTCGATTCCTACCGAGGGCACCAATGAAAAACTCCCACAGAAGTGGGAGTTTTTCATTGGTGCCCGAGAGCAAGTGAACTGCTTCATTTGCGCGTAGGAATCGAGACGAGCGGTGGCATAAATAAAAAAAGTGACCGAGACGAGCCGAGGAATCGAACGCCGGGATGTGAAATTTTCAGTAGAAAATTTTTTGTCAAGGGCTATGTTTGCGACCATCCTCGCTCTGCGATATAATGCACACACAGGTGCTGGCAAGGCACTACTTTTTATTAGGCTAAATTATTAAATATCCTATGAGTACAAAACGAAAAATCATACCTCTCGGCGATCGTGTACTCGTGCGCGCTCTTGAGGCGGTAACAAAAACAAAAAGCGGTATTATTATTCCCGACACGGTAAGTAAAGAGCGTCCTGAGCAGGGGGTGGTGGTTGAGGTTGGGTCTGGTCGTACGACCGATACGGGCGCTATCATTGCCCCCCATGTAAAAATCGGTGATGAAATACTTTTCTCAAAATATGGTCCCGATGAAATAAAAATTGACGACGAAGAATACTTCATTTTAAGTGAGACAAATATATTAGCAATAATTAGATAGTCAATAATTAATATCAAAATAGTAGAATATTCATTATTTAATTATTAACTATTTATTATTTAACTATCAAAAAAATGGCAAAACAAATATTATTTAATGCAGAAGCGCGTATGGCGCTCAAAAAAGGTATTGATACAGTTGCGGACGCGGTAAAAACAACGATCGGTCCGCGCGGGAGGAATGTCGTCCTTGACCGCGGGTATGGTACACCGACGATTACCAATGACGGTGTTTCTATTGCAAAAGATATTACCATTTCCAATAAATTTGAAAATATCGGCGCGGAGATTATTAAAGAGGTTGCGACAAAAACCAATGAGGTTGCGGGGGATGGCACCACGACGGCAGTTGTGTTGATGCAGGCAATCGTGGCAGAAGGGGTCAAACAAACAGCAATGGGTGTCAATGCAATGGGTATCAAGCTCGGCATTGAGGCGGCAAAAACAGATATTGTGACGGCGCTTAAAACGCTCGCAAAACCCATCAAAAGCAAAGAAGAGATTATGCAAGTGGCAACCGTGTCCGCTGAGTCCAAAGAGATTGGCAAAATTATTGCCAATACTATTGATAAGGTGGGGAAGGACGGTGTGGTAACCGTGGAGGAATCTCAGTCATTTGGCGTAGAGTGCGAGATTGTTGAAGGTTTTGAATTTGACCGCGGGTACATTTCGCCCTATATGATTACTAATCATGATCGACAAGAGGCCGAGTATCGTGATGTGCCCATTCTCATTACCGACAAAAAACTCTCAACGGTAAAAGACATTCTTCCACTCCTTGAAAAACTCGCGCAGAGTGGCAAAAAAGATCTCGTTATTATCGCCGACGATGTGGATGGCGAAGCGCTCGCGACTTTTGTGGTCAATAAACTTCGCGGAGGGTTCAATGTTCTTGCCATCAAAGCTCCCGGGTACGGCGACCGCAAGAAAGAAATTCTTGAGGATATTGCGACAGCGACGGGTGGTACGGTAATTTCAGATGATCTTGGTATGAAGCTTGAAAGTGTGGAAATAGCATCCCTTGGCAAAGTTGCAAAGATGATTGCAACTAAAGATAAATCTATTATTGCGGGAGGGAAAGGGAAAAAGGCGGATATTGAAGCGCGTGTTGCTATGCTCAAAGCGCAAGCGGGAGAATCTAAATCAAAATATGATATTGAAAAAATAGAAGAACGCATTGCAAAATTGAGCGGTGGTGTTGCGGTGATAAAAGTTGGCGCGGCGACCGAGACGGAGATGAAATATCTTAAATTAAAAATAGAGGACGCGGTGAATGCGACCAAAGCGGCGATAGAGGAAGGAGTTGTCCCGGGAGGAGGAACCGCGCTCATTAAAGCGGCGCATATAGTAGGAAGTAAAGTGCATAAAAACACAGGAAACTTTGATGCAGAGTTCAAAGTTGGTTATCAGATTTTACTTAAAGCACTCGAAGCGCCTCTTCGCCAGATTGCTATCAATGCGGGCAAAGACGACGGCGCGGTGATTGTGGAAAAAGTGAAGACTGCAAAAGGGAATACGGGGTATGATGCCATTCTAGATCAAATCGTTCCCGATATGATTACTGCGGGAATCATTGACCCCGTGAAAGTAACGCGAAGTTGTATAGAAAATTCTGCAAGCGCCGCCGCGGTATTTTTGACCACTGAAGTCGCTATTGCAGATGAGCCGGAGAAAGATAAACCTGCGATGCCCAATATGGGAGGGATGGGCGGGGATTACTAGACCCAGTCAATAGTCAATAGTTAGTAGTCAATAGGGGAATACAACAGGCGCGGGGCTTTGCCCCGCGCCTGTTGTATTCCTTGGTAAATACGCTATACTCTATGTACATTTATTAATAACAAATTTAATTTTTATGAGTATCACATACATTATTTTGGGTATCATCGCTCTCGGCATTTTGTGGGTAATTTTTGCGTACAATGGTTTTGTAAAACTTGTTAATCGCACCAAGGAAGCGTGGGCGGATATTGATGTTCAGCTCAAGCGTCGCTATGACCTTATCCCCAATCTTGTCGCAACTGTCAAAGGGTATGCGACGCACGAAAGTTCGGTATTTGAAAAGGTGACTGAGGCGCGCGCAAAAGCGATGGGGGCAGGCACGCTCGCCGAAAAAGGTGTCGCGGAAAATAATCTTGCGGGCGCGCTCAAGAGTGTGTTCGCTATTTCCGAGGCATACCCCGAGCTTAAAGCAAATCAAAATTTCCTCGCTCTTCAAGCAGAACTTTCTGACACTGAAAACAAAATTCAAGCATCTCGCAGATTCTACAATGGCAATGTCCGCGACCTCAACACTGCCATTGAAGTATTCCCCGGCAACATCATTGCAAAACTCTTTAATTTCGCAAAACAAGAATTCTTCCAGCTTGATGAAAATGCGGTGGCAAAAGAACCGGTAAAGGTGAGTTTTTGATTGGTTCGCATACTAATGGCTTGCAGGCAACTCCTAAAAGCGTTAGTATTCAAATATGAAGATACAAAACTTCTCTGTCGTTATAGAGCAAGACAAAAATGGCTTTGTCGCCGAGTGCTTGGATTTGCAGGGGTGTTATACACAAGGAAAGACTTACGATGAAGTGGTAAAAAATATCAAGGATGCCATTAAGTTGCATATGGCCGACAGGATGGCAAAAAAGGAAAAATTGATTAAACCAGAAAGAACTTTTAGTTTATCTAATTTTCAGATAGCCATTGCGTAAAATATGTCTCCGAAACCTTTTCGTTTTACTGCCAAGCAAATAATTAGATTGATAGAAGAACGCGGGTTTTCACTCTCTCGTCAAAACGGAAGCCATATTATTTTTCATAATGATAAAGGCGTGCAGATTACAGTACCAAAACATACCTCTAATATTCTCCACCCAAAGATCGTGAAGAATATTTTGCGCGATATTGACGCTTAACACCTAAAACCTGCCCCCTAACACCTGTCCCGAATGACTCTCTACACCAACCAAGACCAAAATACTCGAAAAACATGGCTTTTGATGTCATTGTTTCTTGTGGTAATTATCGGCATCACTTGGGCATTTAGTTATGTTTACCAAAGTCCGGGAATTTTGTATGTTGGAGTTATTTTCAGTGTGGGTATGAATATCATCAGCTACTGGTATTCGGATAAGATTGTAATCAAAATGTCGGGGGCGAAACCCGCAACACGCGCTGAATATTTTGATCTTTGGAACACGGTGGAAAATCTTTCTATCACTGCAGGGCTTCCAATGCCGAGCGTGTATATTATCTCCGATGATTCTCCCAATGCTTTTGCAACGGGTCGCAACAAGGAGCATGCTGTTGTTGCGGTGACGACGGGACTTCTGAAAATCTTGACCAAGACCGAGCTTGAGGGTGTCATTGCGCACGAACTTTCGCATATCGGCAATCGCGATATTTTGCTTTCCACGGTGGTTGTCGTGCTCGTGGGTTTTGTGGTGATTATATCCGATATGTTTTTGCGCACATCTTTATTTAGAGGAGGGAGCCGTGATCGTGAAGATAATGGAGGGGGGTTTATGATTATCCTCGGAATTATCTTCGCCATTCTTTCTCCTCTTATTGTAAAACTCATTCAGCTTGCCATCTCACGCAAACGAGAATTTCTCGCTGACGCTTCCGGCGCGCTTCTCACCCGTTATCCCGAAGGGTTAGCAAATGCTCTTGAAAAAATTTCTGCGTCTCCGGTACCGCTTCAGCATAAAAGCAATGCAATGGCGCATCTCTACATAGCAAATCCGGTAAAAAATGGACATTCCCCCTCATTTTTTTCAAAAATATTTAGTACACATCCTCCCGTTGAGGAGCGAGTTAGGGCGCTTCGCGGCATCGGAGATCAATCAATTTCTCTGTCTTAGGATTAGTCAGTCTCCATATAGACTGACTATGTATACGATACTATAGTATCGTATACATAGTCAGTCATAATTTGTAAATTTATTTCAAAAGCAATCGTGCGATGCGAATATCGTCAAAAGAGACATCGTCACTAAGAAGATTTTTAGCGGGGGTGAGGAAATACACGCCTCCTTGCATACCACCTTTAATCAATGCGTGCGTTATTTTTTGCAAGCGCGTTTTCGTCATACTTTTTTCAAGGGGGGAAAGGTTGATTTTCGGATCCTCCTTTTTTAATTTTTCGAGGTGGTCGAGTATGGTACCGAGTTTCAGTCCGCGCGCGGATACAATCTCGGCAAGCGTTTTCCCGCTTTCTATGAGGCGTCGAGTTTCTTCTGTCGTACTCAATTTTTTAATTTTCTTTGTTCCCGGTGGCGCAACCCTCTCAATAAATTTCTTGTGTTCTCGCGCAATTTCCTCGGGCAATTTTTTGAGGAATTCTTCCGTATGTCTTTTTGAATGTTTGCGAAATTTTTTATCAAAATCAAGCACCTCAGAATCTACTTCGAGAGCTTTTTTGTTGATACCGCGAAGAGTCAGCCCCCCAAGCGTGCGCACGCGCGAGAGCGCCACATATCCCATAACTTTTTCAAATGCCTGTGTGAGATCAACCTCAGCGCTATCCAAACTCATTCCTTGACTCTTGTGCACCGTGATTGCCCATGCGAGACGAATGGGGTATTGGATAATTTCCGCTTTTACTTTTCCGTCTTCTTCTATCTTCCAGCTCGTTTGTTTGACGATGATGGTGCGTTTGTCAGCAAGCTTTACCGTGATATTGTAATTATCGCAATTTGTTACCACGCCGAGCGTGCCATTGGCATATTTTTCTTCAAAATTATTTTTTACCATCATCACCCGCGCTCCAACTTTGAGAACAAGGGTCTCGGGGGCAAGACATCCTTTTTTGAGAATAGTGACAAGGTTTTCTCTCCCTTTTCCTTTCATTTTGTACTCGAACATCTCTCCGGGGAGTTTTTCGAGCTCGCGCATATTTTCGGTATCCACCGAGATATTATGGGTGGAGAGTTTTGTCGGGGTGGAAACTGTTTCGGGGTCTTGGTGTAAGCGGGTGGCGAGAATGTGTGTCGTTTCAGAGGATACCGTGTTGTCGCGAATTGCGTTTAGAATATCGAGATACACGCCGTCGCTCTGGCGGTGCTGTTCCTCAAGGTAGCAGATTTTAAGTTCAAGGTCCTTCCATGAATCAGAATGGTATGCAAATTTCGCCGGCGCTTCGCCTTGACGCGAGATGGGTGGCAACTGAAAGAAGTCTCCACAGAGAATGACTTGCATCCCGCCAAAAGGTTTATCGTTTTTTTTAAAAGATTGCGCGATTTTATTTATGAGATCAAGGCGAAAATGGTGGAGCATAGATATTTCATCGATGATGAGGATGTGCGTATTTTCAAATCGTTTCCAGAGATAGGATTTTTCTTCCATCGAAGATATATCGTGAGGGGAGAGGGTGTCTCTGATGCCAAGTCCTGACCATGCGTGAATAGTCACGCCTCCCATATGCGTTGCCGCAATACCGGTTGATGCGGTGATGCCGATACTTACATTGTGTTCGCGAAGATAGCGGATGTATTCGTTCAGAAGATGCGTTTTCCCACTTCCCGCCGCGCCTGTCACAAAGGCATTGTGTCCCATTTTTAGTATTTGGAGCGCTTCACTTTGTTTCATCCCGTTAGTATACCAGATAGTAAAAAAAGTGTTTTTTTGGTAGAGTAAAAGTTCAAAGGAATAGGAATGTTAAAATTGAAAATATCGCTGGAGGCGTCGGATAGTGGTTTATTCCACCACCTTGGAAAGGTGGCAGGCTCGAAAGGGTCTCGAGAGTTCAAATCTCTCCGCCTCCGCAGAAAGAAACTTCCGAATCCGAAAGGTGGGAAGAAACCGCTGCCTGCGGCGCGGGAGTGGGCAAAAGAGCCCGTCGCTTCGCGACGAATTGGGACGGGACGGGTGCGGCGAAATGGGCGGATTTGTCTCTTGTTTTGTATCTAAAAGCAATATGAATATCAAACAAAAATATTTTCTATACGCGCGTAAGTCGTCGGAAGACGACGACCGCCAAGTGATGAGCATTGAGGCACAGCTTTTTGAGTTGCGAGAATTGGCGCGTAAAGAAAATCTTGAAATTCTTGAGGAATTTCAAGAATCGAAAAGCGCAAAGACACCGGGGCGCAAGGTGTTCGGCGA
>JACQCY010000008.1 GCA_016201355.1 Candidatus Yonathbacteria bacterium
TGTCCATGAGTAGACGAAGCTGACACCAAAAGAGAGGATGATGGCGAGGAGGATGGTTTTAATCGCTTGAGTATATTTTTTCATAAAGATTATTTGCTTTTTGTTTTTCTATAATTAAAATATTATTGCTAAGGTAATGATACCATAAGTGTGCTACAAAATTAAAAATCTTTTGGAATAGTTAAACAAAAATACCGTCAACCCCTATATATGGAGGTGCGACCTCCATATATTGAACTAACAAAGCTCCGCCATTTATTTAGTTCTTGATTATTAACTATTACTGCCTGTTCTTTTTTGTTTTGCGACGAGCGACAATAAATGTATTTGAGTATTTCTTTGGTGTACGGGTCTTTCGTCCGCCGGTAATCTTGCCCTCCGCGGTCTTTGGTCGTTTTGTTCCGCGACCTTGGCGACCTTCGCCTCCGCCGTGAGGATGATCCACGGGGTTCATCGCCGTACCGCGTACCGTAGGACGAATACCCAACCAGCGCGACCTCCCCGCTTTGCCGATATTGCGATGTTTGTATTCTTCATTGGAAACAATACCAATCGAAGCCCACGCATCTTCGGGGACCTTGCGAATTTCACCTGAAGGCATTTTGAGGTTTGTCTGCCCTTCGTTGTTTGCCACGACTTCAGCGTAGACTCCCGCTCCCCGCGCAATACGCGCGCCACCGTTTGGCTTGATCTCAATATTGTAAACAAAAGTCCCTACCGGAGCTTTGCGAAGAGGAATACGGTTGCCCGGTTTTATGGGAGCATCTTCAGAAGTGATGACACTATCGCCTACACTCACTCCTTTGGGAAGAAGCATGTATTTGCGTTCGCCGTCGGTGTAACAAAGAGCACCGATAAAGCCTGAACGGTTTGGGTCATATTCAATAGTCTCAACTTTTGCGGGAATATTGAATTTCTGCATACGGAAATCAATATCGCGGAAAAGACGCTTGTGCCCACCTCCTTTGTGCTTTGAAGTAATGCGCCCCTCGCTATTTCGGCCAACATTGCGCTTGACTCCCTTGGTCAAAGATTTTACGGGCTCTTTCGCGGTCAGTACGCCACGATAGGTGACCGTTTTAGTGTGACGAAGCGATTGCGTTCTTGGTTTATATTTTTTCATGATATGTCAATTTTAAATAGAAGTTACCAAGGGCGGGCATTAATGCATCACTCCCCAATGCCCGCCCTTGGTAACTTCTATTTGTAATTTAAAATTTATTTTTCTTCTACATAAACTCTATTTTCTCCCCTTTTTCAAGCGTAACGAGTGCTTTGCGGGTCCCCGCTTTCACTCCATTCTTCCCACGCTTAAAGACGCGGGCGGAAGGAAGATTTATGATATTTACCCGAACAGGATTAACACCATAAATACTTGCGACCGCTTTCGCTACCTCTGTTTTGTTGGTACGAGGAGCAATCTCAAAAACATAGGTGCCCTTTTCGTCAGCGAGAATAGCTGATTTTTCTTTAATGTAGGGGCGAACAAGGACGGCGTTCTTGATTACCGCAGGAGAAGATTCTGTTTTCTTCTTATTCTCCACCGTTTTTGAAGAAGATGTTTTGGTTGTTTTCTTGAAAATAGACATATGGGTAGTTGATGGTTATGAGGAGAGTTTGCTCTCAATAAATTTAACACTCGGTTCAGGCGCAATCATCACGACGAATTTATGATTTAAGAGATCAAGAGAGTTCATATTTTTAATCACATCAAAATGCATATTCCCAAAATTTGCAAAACTCTTTTGAAGGACGGGGGCAACAAACCCTGTCGTGATATATGCGGTGTTTCTCTTTTTAGTAAGGAGTTTTTCAAAGCCCTTGATTCCCGCAATTGCCGTAATGATATTTTTTGCCTCGCGCGTCTTGGGTTCTTTCATTGAAATAGCATCGATAAAAAGAATCTCGTTCTTGCGAAGTTTTTCTGAGAGAATAGTATAGAGCGCCTTGATACGCACTTTTTTGTTGATTTTCTTATTATTATTCTCTTCTGCAAGAGGACCGTGCGTAACACCGCCGTGTCGCCAGATAGGAGAACGAGATGAACCGTGGCGCGCGCGACCTGTGCCTTTCTGTTGCCATGGTTTTTTGCCACCGCCAGATACTTCGCTTCTGTCTTTTGCGCGCGCCGTTCCTGCGCGCGCATTTGAATGCATTGAGGTTACCACCTGGTGCACAAGATCGGCATTCCATTTAAGCCCCCATACCTTTTCGCTTAAGGCAATCTTCCCCGCCTCTTTTCCTTTTGTATTGTAAATAATTGCTTCCATAGTATTTAGTTTATAAAATTAATAAAGTTCATAAAGTTTGTAAAAGAGTTGCAATTCGTCTGTTTTTCATTTCGTATTCACTTTATGAACTTTACAAACTTTATTAACTTTCTACTTGCTTACCACCTCCACCAGTGTCCCCGTATGCCCCGGAACACAGCCAGAAACAAGGATCTTTCCATTCACCGTATCGACCCCGAGAACCTTTAGGCCCTTGACCGTAATACGATCAGACCCCATGCGTCCCGCCATACGCATCCCTTTTGCCACGCGCCCGCCAGCGCGCGCGCCACCACCAATAGAACCCGGTTCTCTTTCTGAGTGTTTTTGTCCGTGAGTGCGCGGTCCGCCGTGAAAACCATGGCGCTTGACCACCCCTTGAAATCCTTTACCTTTTGAAATACCTGAAACAGTAACCTTGTCGCCTACGGCAAAGAGCGAGGCATCAAGCGTGTCTCCTTTTTTTAATTCACTGTCTCCTTCCACACGAAATTCGCGGATGAATGTAAAGTTTCCGAGTTCTTTTGTGTGACCAAGTACTGCTTTTGAAATATTTTTTGCCACGCGCGCGCCAAATCCAACTTGAATAGCATTGTAGCCATCCTTGTCTTTTGTCTTAGTCTGCGTCACCGTCAAAGGACCAACAGACAAAAGGGTAGCCCCCGTTGCAAGCCCGTCCTCTCCGACGAACGACACCATATTTTCTTTTCTTCCGAGAATAAATTTCATAGTGGTAATTGCGGTAACCATTGCATCCTAATTTCGTCGAGGAGCTGGATGTTGGTATTTTTTAATAATTAATAAATACTGCGAGTAAAATTTTAAATGATAAATTTTAAATTTTTAAATAATGTTTTAATGCTTCAATTTTTAAATTAAGAAATTATAATTTATTTTGAAATTTGAAATTAGACATTTGAAATTACCTCCTCCTACATCATCTTCACATCAATATTGACACCGGAGGGAAGACTGAGATTGGTCAGTGCTTCCATAACCTTTGCCGCAGGGTTCAAAATATCAATCAATCGCTTGTGTACCCTCATCTCAAATTGTTCACGCGCATTTTTATAGATGAACGGCGAACGATTGACGGTGTATTTCTTGAACTCTGTTGGTAGAGGAATAGGTCCAAGCACCTCTGCATCATAGCGAAGCGCCGTATCAATAATCTGTTTTACTGAATTATCAAGAATTTTATTCTCATATGCGCGCACGCGGATACGAAGCTTTTGAACCGCCTCTTTTTTAACCGCAGTCTTTTTTGTTGTCGTCTTTGTCATAAGTTTGGGAAGGTGTTAGGTGTTAGGTTTCAGGTGTTAGAGGTAAATACATTTTTTGTATTTTCCTAAAACCTAATACCTTTAACCTCAAACCTGCTCTACGCGATGATTTTCGTTACCACCCCTGCTCCCACTGTTCGTCCACCTTCGCGAATGGCAAAGCGATGCTGTTCCTCGAGCGCGATAGGCGCGATGAGCTTGATTTTAAGCTTAACGGTATCCCCCGGCATAACCATTTCGGTTCCTGCTGGCAATGTCGCTTCACCCGTTACATCTGTGGTACGAATGTAAAACTGAGGCTTGTATCCATTAAAGAATGGGGTGTGTCGTCCACCTTCTTCTTTGGTAAGAATGTACATTTCTGCCTCAAACTCGGTATGAGGAGACAAAGAACCCGGTTTCGCAAGCACTTGCCCGCGCGTAATATCCTCTTTCTTCACACCGCGAAGAAGGATACCTGCATTGTCTCCTGCCATACCTTCCTGAAGTGACTTATTGAACATTTCAATACCCGTAACCGATGTCTTAACGGTATCTTTAATACCGACGATTTCAACTTCATCACCAATCTTTATCACCCCGCGCTCGATACGGCCGGTAACCACAGTACCGCGACCTTCGATTGAGAAGACATCTTCAATAGGCATAAGAAACGGCTTTACCACATCACGATCAGGAACAGGAATGTAGGTATCAAGCGAAGTGACGAGTTCAAGGATCTTCTTTGCCCACTCATCATCTGTTGACTTCGCTTCAAGAGCTTTGACTGCTGAGCCACGAATCACCGGAGCTCCCTTGCCATCATATTTGTACTTCGTAAGAAGCTCGCGAACCTCTTCTTCCACCATATCAATCATCTCTGTTTCAGGAACAAGGTCGCATTTGTTAATAAATACAATAATCTTTGGCACACCAATCTGCTGAGCAAGGAGGATGTGCTCTCGTGTCTGAGGCATCACACCGTCTGTTGCGGCAACCACCAAGATAGCGCCGTCCATCTGCGCGGCGCCGGTGATCATATTTTTGATGTAGTCAGCGTGACCCGGCGCGTCAATGTGCGCATAGTGACGCGCATCGGTCGCATATTCATTATGAGAAAGGGCGATAGTAATACCACGCGCTTTTTCCTCGGGAGCGCCGTCAATCTCATTGACGGTCCTCATTTTTACTTGCTTCCCCGCTAAATTGAGCACATGCAAAATCGCCGCGGTGAGCGTGGTTTTGCCGTGATCAACATGTCCGATAGTACCTACATTTACATGAGGTTTTGAACGATCAAATGCTTCTGCCATAATATTGGGTGGTCTGTTGCCAACAAAAGTCTATACACGAGAAACCTTATAGACTTTTTTGGGCAACAAACAAATTATATGATAAATTAATTGTTGATTAAATTTCAAAAGAGTATTATCATTGTTACTCTTTTTCGTCCCCTATAAAAGAATAGGAAATACGATATCGCACGAATAATTACGATACAAAAACTATCTTAACAGAATGAGAATAATAGTCAAGAGCACGCCCCCGAATTATCCCACAATGATACCAAAGATTACCGATGTAATAGGCCAAATGATGTATTGGGCAAAAAAGAGGACAAAAACAAGGAACAAGAACCAATTGCGCTCTAGATAATTATGGATGTATTGAAAACGAAACGGCAAGAGCGCGAAAAGCACTTTTGCGCCATCGAGGGGCGGGAAAGGGATAAGATTAAAAACCGCAAGAACAATATTCAAATACACAATGCTTTCAATCATTGAAAGGAATGGCAGGGAAGAAATCCCTATTCCAGAATGGAAACGCAAGATAAAGCCAAAGACAAGAGCGATGAAAAGATTGGCCACTACACCAGCCATCCCCACAAACACCGTCCCCCATTTGAAATTTTTTAAATTGTAGGGATTATAGGGAACCGGCTTTGCCCACCCAAAAGCAAAACTCCCTCCTGATCCGAGAAGCATCAGCGCCGGAATAATAATAGAACCAAGCAGGTCAATGTGCGGAAGGGGGTTCAAGGTAAGCCTTCCCGCAAGACGCGCCGTAGGATCTCCGAATAACTCCGCCATATATCCGTGTGCTATTTCGTGGATGATGATGGAGAAAATAAGGATGATGAGAAAAAAGATAGTATCAGCCATAAAAAATAAAAATTGAAAACTAAAAATGAAAAAACTTGCAAAAATACAAAGTTATGATATCATAAAAAAACTAATTAAACAAAAGTATGGCAAAAACCTGTCCAATATGCAATAAAGGAACGATAATGGGTGGCGGATACTCAAATCGCGTCCGCGCAACTAAATTTAATCCTACGGGGGCAAAACGCAAATACCCCAACCTCCAATGGGCGCCTCTTCCCGATGGCTCACGCATAAAACTCTGCACCAAGTGCATCAAAGCGGGGAAAAATACCGTTACGACAAAATAAAAAGAAAATACACAAAGGCCTTGCCTTGGAGAGTGGCGCATTAAGGCAAGGCCTTTGTGTATTTTCTTTTTATTTTATTTATCTATTATGAAAACTACCTTAAAAAATATTTCTGAGTGTGAAGTTGAAATTATCTGTGAAATTCCCGTGGAAGATTTTGAAAAAGAACGAGAACAAGCGCTTAAAAAAATCAGTGAAAATGTTTCTCTCCCCGGCTTTCGCAAAGGGCACGCGCCGGAATCTCTGGTGGTGAAAAACTTTGGCGAAGCGCTTATTCTAGAAGAGATGGCAAATCTTGCTATTGACCACGCATATCCGAAAATTTTACTTGAACACAAAATGATGTCCATCGGGATGCCGAGCGTGCAAATAAAGAAACTCGCAAAAGGAAATCCATTTGAATTTTCTCTTACCTTTCCCGTGCTTCCCGATATAACTCTCTCTGACTATAAAAAAATAGCCAAAGAAATAATGAAGGGAAAAGAAGAGGTCGCGGTAAGTGACGAGGAAAACGAAAAGGCTATTGCGCAACTCCTCAAGCAATATGCAACAAAAAACGATAAAGAGGAGGAGGTTCTTCCTGAGCTCACCGATGATCTCGTCAAGAAATTCGGCCCCTTTGCCGATGTTAAAGAATTTAAAGCAAAGGTTACCGAATCTATCGTTCACGAAAAAACAATACGCGCAAAAGAAAAAAAGAGAATGCAGATAATGGAAAAGATTATCGAGAGCATCACCGCAAAACTTCCCAAAATTTTAATAGAAGGCGAGCTTGATCATATGCTGTTCCGTTTTCGTCAGGATATTGAGCAGATGGGTATGAAGTCAGACGACTACCTTACCGCTATCAAGAAGACCGAAGAAGATTTTCGAAAAGAGTGGGCGGTGGATGCCGAGAAGCGTGTAAAAGTACAGATTGCGCTTGGCAAAATCGCTAGCGCAGAAAAAATAGAAGTTCCCAAGGATGAACTTGACGCGGAAGTAAAATTCCTCACCGATAAACACAAAGATGTCGACCCCGCCCGCGCATACGAACACTTGCAAATGATGATGTTGAACGAAAAAACATTCCAGTTTTTAGAAGACCAGAAATAAAACACACTCAAAACAAAAACTCGGCACCACGTCGAGTTTTTGTTTTGAGTATTATTGTACGATAAATTATTTCATTATAATCGCGAGCACGACGATCGCGGCGGTCTCGGCGCGGAGAATAGCTTTCCCTAGAGTAAAAATCGGCGCGCCTTTTGTTTTGAAAAATTCAATTTCTTCATCCGTAAATCCGCCTTCGGGACCAATGAGGATACTGCGCGGTACGGTAGCGTTCGTGGTAAAAAATTCGCGCGCGAACTTTTTACCACAGGGATCAAACACCACAAGAGTATCAACTGGTATGTTTTTAATATCTATGATTTCGCCAAGTCCCGGAACCGTCGCGCGACCCGACTGCTCCGACGCTTCGCGGAGAATTTTTTCGGAGCGTTCGCGATTGAGTCCTTTCTTTTCATTGTGGGACGCTTCCACCGGCACAATGCGCGTGACACCAAGCTCGGTCGCTTTTTCCAAAACCAATTCAAAATTATCACGCTTGATGAGCGACATAAAGAGGGTGATCTCGCGCTCAGGCGCAAATCCTTTCTTTTTTTCAAGAACGAGGAGCGACGCTGACTTTTTATCAAGCGCGCGAAGCTCACACAATGCCTCCTCTCCAGAACCGTCAAAAACAGTGACCTTGTCCCCTGCTTTCATACGGAGCACATTACGCCATTGGTTTAAGAGGCTTCCATCGGAAATGATAATTTCTCCATCTTTTGGCACCTGCTGTGCAATAAAAAATCGATGTATTTTCATATTTTTAAAGTATAACACTATCCCACCCTTGCCGTCCCGCCAAGCCCCGCCCTTGGCAAATGCCAAGGGCGGGGCTTGGCGAAATTTGCTTGGAAATCACAAAAAGCTGTGATAGGATGTTTTTATATGTCATATTTAATTCCAACCGTTATTGAAAAGTCCCCCCAAGGTGAGCGCGCATACGATATTTATTCGCGTTTGCTTAAAGAGCGCATCATTTTCCTTACCGGCGTCATTAATGACGATTCCGCAAATATCGTTATTGCTCAACTCCTTTTCCTCGAGTCTGAAGATCCAAAAAAGGATATTTATCTTTATATCAACTCCCCGGGCGGGTCAGTAACTTCCACACTCGCAATGATTGATACTATGAACCATATCAAACCGGATGTTTCCACTATCTGCGTCGGACTTGCCGCATCCGGTGGCGCATGGCTTCTCTCATCGGGAGCAAAAGGAAAACGATTCGTTCTTCCCAATGCCGAAATAATGATCCATCAACCGCTCGGCGGTACCGAGGGGCAAGCATCAGACATTGCAATCACCGCAAAAAATATCCTCCGCCTTCGCGATATCTTGAACCAAATGATGGCAAAAAATACCGGCAAACCTCTTGCGCAAGTGGAAAAAGACACCGACCGCGACTTCTATATGTCTGCCGATGAAGCAAAGAAGTATGGAATTGTTGACGAAATCTACAAGCCAAAAAATCCACGCGGATAATTCACAACAAAAAAAGAAGTTACCAAGGGCGGGCCTTTGGGAGTGATGCATTAAGGTCCGCCCTTGGTAACTTCTTTTTTTGTTGTGAATTTTACGCAACGAGTGGAGCTTCTCTCAAATCTCGCTGTTTTAATTGCTCAAGCATTTGTTTGCGCTTTTCGCTTGCTTCAATAATCATTCGTATCAGGATCACCGCAATGAGGATTGCAATAAAGAGTCCTAGCCACGCAATAAGCGTCCCCGGAAGAATGTTCCCTCCTGCTCCGAGCACCGTTGCAGAATTAGCATTGAGCGCAGGTTCAGCAGATTTTGCAAGAGCGTTTTCTGTTGTCTTTTTTACCGAAGCTACCGTGTTCTTGGTTACTGCGGGAGCCGTAGAAACTTTTTTCTGCTCCACAGGAGTAACATCCTGAATAGGCGCCGGCTGTGTATAAGCAACAACAGGAGTTGCCGGTTGAGCAATTACCGGAGCGACTACTCCGACCGGAGCAACTCCTCCTGTTGTCGTGAATGAAACAATTGGAGAATACACAGTTGTTCCGCCGTCAAACGCAACCGCGCGAAAATAATAAGTCTTCCCGGGAATTAAATTATTGATATTCGCTTGGAAATACCCTTGCTGATAGATATCGGTTAAACCAATGACGGTTGCTGGTGTTTGCGTATCGCCCCACTCAAACCATACGGTTGTATTATTGAGTACTTGATTAAACACCTTTGAAACCACGGTCGCTTTTGTGTCTGATAAATAGGTTACCGAAGAAGGGATCAATGTGGGAGCCGCGAGAGCATGGTTCGCAAAAGCAAACATTGCAAGACCAAAGATAGCGCTATATTGAATTGTGTTCATTAAAATATTTTTCATATACTTGCTATGATAGCATATTGTGATATTTCTGTCAAGACCTCGACAGATTGCTTAATCAAAGGTAATATGAATATGTTCTTCCTATAAAAAAATATTATTTGATAATTATTACCCATATATCTTTAAATGCCTCATCTTATAAAGGCATTTGGGGTATATTCCCACTTAACCGCCTGCAATATCAAAAAATGTCATAATGAATTTTAAAGTTTAGCAGGTGTCTTGTATATGAACATTAATCTTGCACTCACCCTTGGTGGCATGATGGCGATTCTTGTAGGGGTAATTCTTGGATATCTTATCCGCTGGTTCCTTTCCATAAGCGACCGCGGGTCCATTGAAATAGAAGTAAAACAACTTCTCCTCTCTGCAAAAGAAGAGGCTCAAAAGATAATCGAAGACTCCGACAAAAAAACCAAAGCGCGCGAAGAAGAATTACGCAGAGAAGAAAAAGAGGAAGACTTAAGATTGAAAAAAATCGAAGAACGACTTATCAAAAAAGAGACATTCCTTGATAATCTCCAAACCGACCTCCATAAAGAAACCGAGCAAATAAAAGAAAAAGACAAAAACAACAAAGATCTTCGAGAAAGAATTCTTGAAGAAAAAAAAGAAATTCAGCGCAACCTTGAGAGAATAGCAAATCTTTCAACCGCAGACGCGAAAGAAGAGTTGATAAAAGATGTGGAGAAACGCTATGAAGAGGACTTTTTGACAAGAATACAAAAACTCGAAGCGGATGGCAAAGGACGACTCCATCGTGTCGCTCAAAATATTCTCGCAACATCGATCCAACGGCTTGCATCTTCGACCGCGGCTGAGCTGATGACTACCGTAGTTTCTATCCCCTCAGACGAAATCAAGGGAAAGATTATTGGCAAAGAAGGACGCAATATTCGCGCATTTGAGCGCGCATCGGGAGTTGAGATCATTGTCGATGATACTCCCGGGTCTATCATCATCTCTTCTTTTGACCCGATCCGCAGACAGACCGCGCAAATCGCCCTCGAAATGCTTATTGCTGACGGGCGTATTCAGCCGGCAAAAATAGAAGAGGCCGTCAAAAAAGCGGAAGAAGAGATCGGAAAAACAATCAAAGAGAAAGGAGAGCAAGCCGTGTACGAATGCGGAATCTTTAATCTTGATCCGCGCATTATCTCGATACTCGGACGACTGCACTTCCGTACGAGCTATGGGCAAAATGTGCTCCGCCATTCGATTGAGACTGCGCACATTGCGGGAATGATAGCGGAAGAGCTCAATGGTGATGTCGCTGTTGCGAAAGCGGGAGCGCTCCTTCACGATATTGGTAAAGCGGTTGACCACGAAGTACCGGGAACTCATGTGGAAATAGGACGACGCATCCTCCAAAAGTTTGGCGTTAACCAGAAAATCATCCAGGCGATGCAGTCTCATCACGAGGAATATCCCTATGAGACCATCGAAGCCATCATCGTTCAGACAGCGGATGCTATCTCCGGCAGTCGTCCCGGCGCGCGCCGCGACTCGGTAGAAAACTACATCAAACGAATCGAAAACCTTGAAGGGATAGCAAAATCTTTTCCTTCTGTCGAAAAAGCCTATGCCCTGCAAGCGGGAAGAGAAATCCGTGTCTTTGTAAATCCCGAAGGAATAACCGATATGGAATCAAAGGATCTTGCGCGGGAGATCGCTCTTCGCATAGAACAAGAACTTAAATATCCCGGAGAGATCAAAGTTACGGTCATTCGCGAATCGCGCGTGATAGAGTATGCGAGATAGGGCAGAGCAAGAAAGTAGAAAGTAGTAAATAGAAGAGGGAAAGAGAAATGGAATTTTTGAATTTATTCTATTTTCTATTTACTACTTACTATTTTCTCCCCCATTTCCTATTCCCCTTATGCATATTGATTAAAAAATAGAGGGGGAGTATACTATTTGTTAAGGGAGTTTAGGTAATGTCGGTTACCTTAAACGAAAACCTTGTTTTAGTATTAGTAAGTATTAATAACTTTAAAGTAAAAATATGAATAAAGCAGCTATCGTTGATATTGTGCACGAGCGAGTAGGTGGTACAAAAGTAGCGGCAGAGCAAACCGTAGACGCAATCCTTGATGCAGTGGTATCAACCCTCAAAAAAGGAGAAGAGGTATCCATTGCAGGTCTTGGAATCTTTTCGGTAAAGGCTCGCGCGGCTCGCACCGCGCGCAATCCAAAGACAGGTGAGGCGGTCAAAGTCGCAGCGTGCAAAGTTCCAAAATTCCGCGCAGCAAAAGCATTAAAGGATGCGGTAAGGTAATTTACTTTTGAGATTACATACACTAAAAAACACAGCGTACGTGGTGTTTTTTATAGTATTTTGTTTCAGAAAAAGAGAACTTATCATGGGTTACTCCGCTTTTTGTTTGTATAGAATAATTCACCACTCGTCTGTTTTTTCTGTTGAAAAGACATGACTCCGCTGTTCGATTCTCCACGCAAGCCAAGCAGTTGGCTTGCTCTGCCCGCACAAAAAATAGCCTAAAAGGGCTATTTTTTGTGCGGGCAGGGAGAATCGAACTCCCACCAAGAGTTTGGAAAACTCCTATTCTTCGAGATCTTCTCTTTGTCCAAGATTGCTCAAAATAACCACGGGAACATCCGCTATTTTAGGGTCTGCCTTTATCCTTGAAAGAATTTCAAATCCATCAACCCCTGGCAAAATAAGGTCGAGGAGAATAATGTTCGGCTTACGCTCTGATAAAATCTGAAAAGCTGATCCTGCTTCAAAAGCATTTTGCACATCAAATCCTTCGCTGGTAAGTTTATGCACAAGAAGCTCTCGTAAAAATTTATCATCCTCAACAACAAGAACAAAAATATTTTTTTTACCTTCTTGGGGAATATCTGATAGAGAATGTGGAGCAGGAGCAGATACGGTATCCTTTTTTAAAGAATCAACCGCGCCTGTCCCGGATATATTTTGAGTATAAATACCCCACGCTGGAGAAGGAATACCCTGTTCCCCATTGAGAACACGAAATACTTTCCCCAAAACTTCATCAGGGTCAAAAACCGCCTTAATTAAAAACTCGCGCGCGCCAAGTTCCTGCGCGCGTTGTATCTCTACCGGTTGCCCAGAATTTGAGATAATGATTACTGGAATATCCTTGAGCGCTGGGTCGGCGTGAAGCTCCTCCATAACCTCAATACCGTTCTTGTTTGGCATTAATATGTCAAGAAGTACGCAGTCTGGCTTCGCTTCATGTATTTTTTGCATACCGATAGCCCCATCCGATGCGCGGTCAACAATGTAACCGCTTTTTTCGAGTTTCTCTGAAAGAACATCACGAAGCACTGTGTCGTCCTCAATGACTAAAATTCTCTTTTTTTCTTCCATATGATTTTATACTATTGCAATTATTGTATACTGGAACAACTATTGTCGCAAGCCCCACTGAGTAGTAAATAGAGAGGAGGGGGATGGAATCTTTGAATTTATTCTATTTTCTACTTACTATTTACTACTTTCTATTTTCTGCTCTGCGGGAACAAGGTCCTGAATAAGAGGGATGAGCACCGTAAAGGTGGTCCCCTTTGTTTCTTCTGAGTCCACCCAAACTTGTCCCCCATGTCGCGTAATAATATTTTTAACAATAAAGAGTCCCAATCCCGAACCATCCGTCTGGAGATGCACCACATTCGCGGCGCGGAAGAATTTCGAGAAGAGTTTATGAATATCTTCTTTGGGGATGCCAACTCCAGTATCTTTTATTTTTACCTGAAGATAATCACCCTGCTTTTCAGTCGTTATCGTCACCCGCCCTCCAGGAAGCGTATATTTTATCGCATTATCAACGAGATTCTGAAGGGCAATGAGTAACTTTTCAGCATCAAAGAAAAATGGCGCCAGCTCAGCATGTGTTTCCATAACAACTTCAATATTGCGCTCTCGCGAAGCGAGCTGTGAATTCTCAATAATGAGTTTCATGATTTTCATAAAATCATTCTTCTCAAACTTGTAGCCAAATTTTCCGTTTTCTATGCGCGAGACATTGAGAAGATCGTTCACGAGCTGGATCATCTTTTCATTTGTATCATATCCTCGCTTGAGCATCTTGCTCTGCTCGAGCGAGACAGAACCAAGATCTCCGTCAAGGAGAAGTTTAAGCACCCACTTGATCCCCGAGAGTGGTGTACGGAGCTGATGCGCCGCCACGGAAATAAAGTCTGATTTTAGGCGGTCAAATTCGCGCAGATTGGCAACCATTAAATTGAACACTTCTCCAAATTTCCCGATTTCATCGTCTGAAGTATTTTCAATTACTTGGCTTAAATCGCCTTCAGCAACCTTCTGCGCGATCCGTGAATATCTCGTAATAGGACCGACGATTTCTCTTCGCAAAAAAATAGAAAGTGTGATGACCAAAACAGCGATAAACACAAGCCCTATCCCTGCCATACGAATTCTCAGCGTATTGATTCTATCCTTATATGACGAGGTTAGCGTATGTATTTCAATAAGACCGATAGTCTCTGTCTTCCCATCGAGAACAAACTTGATGGGCTCAACGCGCATAATCACTTCTAGCCCTTCGTGTATTCGTACCCCGCTAAAATTTGCAATCTTCCCCGAGAGGACATCTTTTCGCGCGTTTTTATATTCTTCATCATCCTTCTCAATACCTTCTTTCTCCTTCCTTGTATTGGCGATGATATTGAGATTGGTATCAAAGACGATAAAATCATGGAAAAAACCAAATTCAGCAACATTATCGGTGATTTTCTGAATTGCATTAAGGTCTTCTTGTCGAGTTATCACAATAGAGCGCGCGCTTTGTTCAATGCCAACCGAAATTGTCTGGAGAAGTTTTTGCGCTTCCAAAACATCTACTCTGCTCTTTGATTTGGTAGCAACTTCTACCTCAATGATATCAATAATGTTATTGATATTTTTATCATCCTGCAGATAAATAGGGATGCGACGCTCAAGTTCATAAAACGACCCTTCGTCTTTCTGTATATTGATAGCATTCCCGTCTTCTTTGATGCGGTTGATCAGATCAAGGTCATTACTCTCCACACGCGCACCCACGAGGGTATGGTCGGTCGTCGCCACATAAACACCTTCGGTGTCGGTTACATCAATGTACTTAACACCTTCTATTTTAGAGAGTTTATCTACCGCAGACTGCAGATGGTCTTCTTGCGCATGCATTTGCAAAAACATACGCGAAATATCATCGAGGAGAATATCTCCGATTGTCTCAGAAGTATTTTTGACTTGTTTCTCGATATTTGACCCCTCGATACTTACCACAACCCAAAATGTCGTTGTGAGGACAATGGTCGTTACCAAAACTAAAACAAAAGTGATTTTTTTCCCAAGACTCATTTTGTCTTATTGTAACATTGAATGTGATTAAAAAGAAAGTGTGCGAAAATCACTTATCATAGCTCTTCATCAAATATTCTTCTTTATATTATTTTGTTTCAAATATTGAGAGACGGCGAGTGGAAGTTCGGGATTAAATAATGTTTTTTCTGTTTTATATCTTTTGATATTCTTTCTATTTTTCATAGATATTGCAAAGTTTCCATCACAAAAATCCCCCTACATAGGGGGATTTTTGTGATGGAAACTTTGTCGGGGTGCCGAGAATCGAACTCGGCCTATCTGCTCCCAAAGCAGACGTACTACCGATATACTACACCCCGACATACTCTTTAACCCCACGCAGACGTACTACCGATATATAACTGAATACAATATATTCTGCACTCGCTCGGAAACTTAAGTCTACTGACTTTAGTCTCCATCGCTCGCTTGAATATACTACACCCCTAAACGCACCTTAAAATTTACAACACGAACACTCCCCTAAAAACCGTACAGCCCCATAGTAACACAAGCAAAGAAGACTTCCAAATTTGCGAATAGAATGTTGAATATAGAAGATATAATAGATATAGAAAATCCAATATTTTATCCTACAAAATAATATTTTCTAAGAATCTTACTCGCGCTTTTTTATTTACCAGAACAATAACAACCGTTATCAGATCAAAAACCCATTCTGGCTCACTTTCTTGATATTTCTCTAATAAATAAGCCTGAATCGTCCTTGTAAGTCTTTTAAGCTTTTGTGGGTGAACATTATCTTCTGGGCGGTAATTATCTGTTACACACGAAACATTGTTTGAAAGTGTTTCATGTGAAACACTTTTTACCTCTATAAAATGAATGATTTTGCCTTTTTGAGCAACAATGTCAATTTCTCCATATTTTTTAAGGTAATTTCGACTAAGAATAGTAAAACCTTTATTTTCCAAGTATTTTACTGCAAGATCTTCCCCTAGTCTACCGATTTCCTGTTTTTGAGTATATTTTCTCATTAAATAACGAGGTTAACGCTATAACTATCTATAGTTTATATAATATTCTACCATTGTTTCATGAATAACATAACTATAAATATGAAATATCCTAAATAACTGCTAAAAGACGCATTTCTATGTCCTTTATCAACATTATTAACAGAGTTATCCACAGTTTTCGTCCTTTTTGTCCTTATTCTTTGGTTTTTTAGGGTTGACACGATGTTGCAAAATAATGTGTTGATGAGGAGAAAATGTCCTTTAGGGGATAGGTATGTCCTTTAAGAGTATAAGCTTGAGAGAGCCCTTTAACAAAAACAGTCATCGAGATATCGCACTCAATGACTGTTTGTATTTTACTCAAGGAGATGTTATTCTTCATCTCCTCCAAAAAATAACTTCCACACCCACTCGCATCCGACAATATACAGTCCGCCGGCAAAAATCAAAACAATCCCTAAAACGATTTTCCACATAAGCCCCCCCTTTCCTTCTTCTGGTTTTTAGGTGAATGACTGAAATGTGAGAATCTCTGCTAAAAGAGTAGTATATTTTGGTGAATTAGTCAATATGTACAATCAATTTTTTAGGCTGTACCAAACCTGTTGGAATTTCAGTCCTGTGCGGGTAGGGAGAATCGGTCACAAATTACTAAGTATTTTATTTCGCTTCGCTCATAAAATCCTAAGTGTTCGCGACCCCGACTCGGCGACCCATTATTTATTTTTAAAAAATTAAAAATAAATAATGGGTGCCCGCCTGCGTCTTCCGATTCTCCCTACCCGCTACAAAAATATACTTCGCAAATGCCTTGCATTTGCTCCGTTATTTTTGTGCGGGTAGGGAGAATCGAACTCCCGTCTCATCCTTGGCAAGGATGTGTTCTACCACTAAACCATACCCGCAGATACTTATTTTTCTGTTTTTTAACAGTATACAGATTTTTTTGTTTTTGAAAAGCGACCGCTTGTTTTTTTGTGGGCACGATTGCGCCCGGAGGGGATCGGTCACGAATTACTAAGTGTGCTCGGGCGAATACGCCATCCGCGCACTAAGTACTCGCGACCCCGCCTCGGCGACCCAACACTTATTTTTTGAGAAAATAAGTGTTGGGTGCCCGCCTCCGGCTTTCGATCCCCTCCGGGCGCTACAAAAATATACTTCACAAATGCTTTGCATTTGTTCCGTTATTCTTGTGCGCCCGGAGGGGATCGAACCCCCAACCCCTTGGTTCGAAGCCAAGTACTCTATCCATTGAGCTACGGGCGCATATTGCTATCCATTAGCATACCGCATAATAGACTTGTCGCCTAATAATTTTCTATTCCAACTCCTAATTTTCGGTTACGATTTGTCTAAAATTATTCGAAATATATCTATATTCCTTATAATTTTAGACTGCGTCTCGCTCGAAAATCAGGAATTTCATTACGAAAATTATTAGGCGACAAGTCTATAGCAAAAAAACATAAAATACACTACAATATGTTTAATTGATATGCCCCATACCCCTAAAAAAATAGAGCTTGATTACAAAATACCTGTCGAGGTTTCACGAATAACAAAAACATTGCGAGAAGCAGGGTTTGAAGCTTATCTCGTTGGTGGATGCACGCGCGATATGATTCTTGGTCGCAAGCCAAAAGATTGGGATATAACCACTGACGCAAAACCTGAGCAAATTCAAGCTCTTTTTGAAGAAACATTCTATAAAAATGAATATGGCACTGTTGGTGTCGTCAATGAAACCGAGGATGAAACACTTAAAGTAGTAGAGGTTACACCCTACCGCACCGAAGGAATATATAGCGATAAACGACGCCCCGACACCGTATCGTTTCATGAGGAACTTCCCGACGATCTCAAAAGGCGTGATTTCACGATAAACGCGATAGCGTATGATGATTCTAAAGGACATATCATTGATCCTTATAAAGGACAAAACGATCTAAAGGACAAAGTCTTAAGGACAGTGGGGGACCCGTATGATCGTTTCCATGAAGATGCTCTGCGTATCCTCCGCGCAGTGCGTATTGCAACCGACCTTGGTTTCACGATTAATACGAACACCCAAGAAGCTGTTATAAAAACCGCGCCAAATCTTAAAGAGATAGCGGTGGAACGAATTCGTGATGAATTTTCAAAACTGTTAATGTCGGACAATCCGCTTATGGGGATTTCAATATGCGAAAAGCTTGGACTTCTCGACCATATCGTACCGGAACTAAAAAGCGGTATTGGGGTAAAACAAAACGGTTCTCATATTTATACCGTATGGGAACATAATTTACGCGCTCTGCAACATGCGGCAGACCGCAAATGGTCACTCATTATTCGTCTTTCAGCTCTCTTTCACGATATATCAAAACCGGAAACACGCAGATGGTCTCCTGAGAAAAAAGATTGGACTTTTCACGGACACGATGTCGTTGGTGGACGAGTAACCAAGAAAATTCTCGAGCGTCTCAAATATCCTAAAAAGACAATTGATACTGTTTCTGTGCTGGTTCGTAATCACCTGTTCTTTTCTGATATTGACCAAATCACCCTTTCTGCCGTGCGTCGCATTGTACGCAATGTCGGTCAAGAAAATGTGTGGAGTCTGATGGAGGTGCGCGGGTGCGATCGTATTGGTATGGGGCGCCCAAAAGAAACTCCTTATCGATTGCGTAAATATAAATCAATGATCGAAGAAGCGATGCGCGCGCCCGTGTCGGTGGGAATGTTAAAGATTGATGGCACAAAGATAATGGAAGTTTCTCATGAAACACCCGGACCTAAAATAGGATTTGTCCTACACGCGCTCCTCGAAGAAGTATTTGATGAGCCAGAAAACAACAACGAGACGTTTCTTGTGAAACAAGCGCTTGAACTTGCAAAACTTCCTCTTGAAGATTTAAAAAAACGCGGAGAAGCAGGAAAAAGCAAAAAAGAGGAAGCGGAAGAGAAGGAACTCGAGGAAATACGAAAAAAATATGGAGTAAAATAGTAAACCAGTTTTTACCTTGTAAACAAAAGTGATCCTGCGCCAAGGGATGCCCTTGGCACATCTTTGTGTTAAAAAACGCCTTATTTAAATAAGGCGTTTTTTAAATTTATGCGATTTTGTTTATCATCGCCGAGAGGCGAGATTTCTTGCGGGAAGCGGTATTTTTCTTGATAAGGTTCGTTTTTGCCGCCTTGTCTATTGCCTGATAGGCTTTAGAGAGCATTGCCTGCGCTTCTCTTTTGTTCTTTGTGGAAACAAGAACCTTTATATCCTTCACGGTATCTTTGAGTGTCTTTTTGCGACGGTCATTAAACACTTTTTTTCGTTTTGACCCCCGAATTGCTTTTTTTGCTGATTTGGTAATTGCCATATATAGGGATACTATACACAAACGATACGGAAAAATCAAGCAAAAGTATTTTTGTTTAAAATGTATAATTTCGATTATGTGCTAATATATTAAATAAAGAAAATCATTATGGAAACAATCTTTGAACGACAATCGGGAGAAAGAGAATTTATTTCAAAACTCAATGAAAAAGCGAAAAAATCTTTAAAAGAATACTCCATTAAGATGGACGATTTTGCTGACTATGGAGAAGAAAATATTAAAAAAGATAAAGAGCTTGTTGTCCACTTGAAGCAAAAACATAAAAAAGAAAACTCATCAGAAGAAAAGGAGGCAAAAATCCTCGCAGACATCCTTGAGGCGATTATCCTTGAGGAATCAGAATTGAGCAATTGGCTCGGGGAAAACACTTCTACTATAAAAGCGTCTGATTATGATGATTATGTAAATGGCATTGACGCTATTATAGAATTTGAGGAAGAAACGACAACAAACCACGCAGCGCTTGGTATTGATGCAACTTTTTCAAAAGACATTCATAAAAAATTTAATCGCATCAAAAAAGAAATTGAGGATGGCGTACTCGCTGAAGCAAAATATTTTTCCTCATCATTCATAAAAGGGCGCCACAAACAGATCCCGCGTCTTGTTATTGGAGCTGATGTAAAAACAATTAAAGAACTCGGGGAGTTATGGCTTGACAAAGACAGCAAGACCGAAGGAAGAAAAAGAGAAGTTAAGAAGGCATTAGAAGATCATCCCCTACAATTTCAAATATTAAAACAAATGATCCTTGAAGCCGAGACTTTCAAAGAATATGCGAAAAAGATTGGCCAAGTGGAGATAGCGGGTATTTATGAAAGATTGGGGAATATCATCAAAAATATTTACGATAACAAGAAAAAGCAACAAACAGATACTGGTCTTTATGACGATATGTTTGGAAACATAAAAGATAATCTAAAATCATTTGAATAGACATTCCTCAAAAATATTTATGTGCAAAAGAGAGGAAAACCGTGTAAGATAGGGGAATGATAGCCCACCTTTCAGGTACTCTTTTCTCTGCAAACGATCATTTTGTCATTATTGACACGGATGGTGTAGGGTATAAAGTTCGCGTAACCGCCGAGACTTCACGCTCTCTCTACAACAGAGAAAACAAAAAAGTATCGCTTTGGATTCACACGATTGTTCGGGAAGACGCGCTTGACCTCTATGGATTTTTAAACAAAACTGAACTGGATTTCTTTGAGATGCTCATCAGCGTGTCGGGCATCGGCCCAAAGAGCGGGCTGGGAATTTTGAATATCTCGCCAGTTGAACATCTCAAAGAAGCGATCATCAACGGCAACGCAAGCGCTTTGACAAAAGTCGCGGGAATCGGTTCTAAGAATGCGCAAAAGATAATCCTTGAGCTTCGCGACAAACTTGGCGGAGCAGGGGACGAAACCTACGGCGGGGTGCTTCACGAAGAACGAGACGCCATCGAAGGCCTCGTCGCCCTTGGATATTCTATGCAAAACGCGCGTGAAGCGCTCAAAAAAGTCCCTGCGGATGTTACCGGCGCGGGAAATCGCATTAAGCAAGCACTGAAACAGCTAGGGAAATAATTTTAATTAAGAATCTAACGCGCATCTCCTCCGTGGTATCGCATCGTTTTCGTACTGTAATACAAAGTAATGAGGAAAATAACGGCAATCATTTGTCGCAAGAAAAATACCGGATCTGAAAAATTTTGGTATCGAACAAATGCGGAAATTGAAAAATATTCAAAAATGAGGAACATACATGCGGAGACGAGAACATCGGTAAACATCACTGCGCGATTGCCCCTGCTCGTCAAACCCGCAAGGACCGTGAGCCCAACGACCCCAAAGAGTCCCACAAAAAGATAAAAGTTTTGAAGCTCACTATCGATGAGCGCGGCGATAATGATGATGAACCCGGCAAAAAGAAACTGTTTCCTGACGAGATCTCCGTAATAATGCGGTGGTTTTGCTATTGATGATGATTGTTCATTGTCTTTATTCATTTGATACATTATACCCTCGCTCCTATTTTTTGTATAGCGCTAGAAAACAAGCTTATTCTTTGCTACACTATATGAATGGTAAGTCTATTCCCGCAATTATTTGATTATGGATTTTTCGCGACGGGAGTGCTTCGTGTCGCTGTTGGAATCATTTTGATACATCTTGCCTATCAATTATTTTTTATTAAAAGAGCTGAGCGAATCACATCCCTTGAAAAAGAGGGGATGAAACCGGCATTTCTTTTTCTCTCTCTTGTCAGTGGCGCAAAGATAATTCTCGGGCTTCTTTTGACCATCGGACTCTTTACGCAAGTCGCTACGCTTGCCATAAGCGCCCTCGCTCTTGTTTCTTTCCTCATAAAGAAACAGAAACCCTCCCTTGTTGTATTGTTCAATACAAATGAATTTTATACCCTGCTCTTTATAACATCACTCATTCTCGCTTTCATCGGCCCCGGAGCATTCGCCTTTGACTTGCCTCTTTAGTCATCGAAAATAAAAAGGTTTCCTTCGGAGAGGTATTATGCTACTATTTTTTTGTTGCATAGATTACAGATGCCCTCATAGCTCAGTTGGTAGAGCAGCTCCCTTTTAAGGAGACGGTCGTAGGTTCAATTCCTACTGAGGGCACCAATGAACGGAGTGAATTTTGACATCGGTAGGAATCGAACCGAAGGTGCCCATTTTTGAGGAGCGAAGCGACTACAAAAATGGTGCATCTCGACCGCAGGGAGAGGCAATTCCTACTGAGGGCACCAATGTTAAGAAAACCTGTCTTACAGACACTGTACACCTTTTGGGCGGAGTACCACCTCAAAAGGTCTTGCGGAAGCTCCGTGCGCTCGCTTCCTCACCCTGTTATGGTGAAGATACCGACATTGCAAAAAGAATATTTAAAGTTGGAAAAGTAAAATGGACTTTTAATCTTCCTATATATACCACAGGAAGAAGACTGCAGGAGGAAGGAATTATTACTATGGGAATCAAATATGTAGTGAACTATATCTGGCCGATTCTCTTTTCAAAACCTTTCACTAGGGAATATAAAGACATCCGTGAATAAAATAGAGGTTGATTTTTAAACTTTGAATATCCTGATGCAAAGCTGGACTGTAATGAAAATGCACCGAAGAGTAGCATAAGTTCACATACATATGAGAATTCTCTACGGCCTAACAATGCCAAAAAATGAGAATTTTCAACAAATTTAGAAATACCAAA
>JACQCY010000056.1 GCA_016201355.1 Candidatus Yonathbacteria bacterium
CCGGAGGAGTATTATATGAAGAACCGAGAAAATTCTCATATGTAGTGAACTAATACAGGTATTTGAGTCAGTTAATGGCGTGTGGTATTATAGAAAAGTAAGAAGTTTTTACCTCAGTGCTTGTCTTCGCTGTTTTGTTTTAGTCGAGGTGAGAGGGCGAGGGAAACGGGTCATCTTACGATTAAACAGATAAATAATATAGGACTACTGCATCATAATTTTTCATCAAGAAAAATTATCAGACAGTAGATTCTAAGCAATATAGTACTATGGCAAAGAAATTGTATGTAGGAGGTATTCCTTACTCAACCACAGATGCCGAGCTTAAAGAAGCTTTTGAACAGACAGGTGAGGTTCTTTCAGCGGTGATCATCATTGATAAAATGACGGGTCGCTCAAAAGGCTTTGGTTTTGTCGAGATGGCAAACGATGCTGATGCTGACAAGGCTATTGAAGAGTGGAATGGTAAAGATTTTCAAGGTCGCGCGCTTACGGTAAACGAGGCGCGTCCTCTTGAGGAGCGCGCTCCTCGCCGTGATTTTGGCGGTGATCGCCGAATGGGCAGATAATTCACAAACAAAAAAACCCTGCTTTCGCAGGGTTTTTTGTTTGTGAATTATCTTTTCTCCACTTTTGTTTTTTTTAGCTATAACTTGTCAAAAATTATTCAAAATATCCCGATATTCTTCATAATTTTTGACTGTGTCTCGCTCAAAAAACAAAAATTTCGTTACGAAAATTATTGCGGGACAGGGCTAGGAAAATTCCCCGATAAATTCACTGTTTCATAGAGCGAGTGTTTACAATTTCTTTTTTTTGTTCTTTTCTGTTTACTTTATTCATTTTCCACTTTCCACTTTTTTTTTAAAGAGTATAATAGAAAAATAGTTGGTAGGTTTTGGGTTCTCGCATCTAACACCTAAAACTTATTTTTTAATAATTTTAATCCTAAATATCATATGCCAAAAAAAGAGGAACCATCAGCGAAAACACTAGCAGGGGAGAAAAAAAACATCATTCTCGGTGTTCGCAAGCGCAATGGCTCTATTGTTCCATATGATATGGGCCGTGTTACTACCGCGGTCTTCAAGGCGCTACGCTCAACGGGGGAAGGAGGACATAAAGAAGCTGAATATATCGCTCGCAAAGTAGAATCTGAGCTTAAAAAGATATCAAAAGTTTTTAAGGAGTTCATTCCTACCGTTGAAGGCATCCAAGATATTGTTGAAAGAGAGCTTATTTTAGAGGAATTTGTCAAAACGGCAAAATCATACATCCTTTACCGTCGGGAGCGTTCTCGCGTGCGTGAGAAAATAGGAGAAGTGCCTGAAAAAGTGAGGAAACTTGTGGCTGAAGGCGAAAAATATTTTAAAAATACTCTCTCTGAATTTGTTTATTATCGCTCGTATTCAAGATGGTTGCCTAACGAGAATCGTCGTGAGACATGGATTGAAACCGTTGACCGCTATATGAGTTTTATGAAAGAGAATCTCGGTAAAAAGCTCACTGAAAAAGAATATGCGGAAGTGCGTGAAGCAATCCTCAAACAAGATGCTATGCCGTCAATGCGTCTCTTGTGGGGTGCTGGTGATGCAGCGCGAAAGACCAATGTGACTGCCTACAACTGTTCATTCATTGCGCCGTCGTGCGCACAGGATCTCGGTGAGATTATGTATATCCTTATGTGTGGTGGTGGCGCGGGATTTTCCGTAGAGAGCCAGAATGTGCAGTCGTTTCCGCAGATTAAAAAACAAACAGGGAAAATTCTTCCAACACACATTGTTGCAGATAGTAAAGAGGGTTGGGCTGATGCGTATGTACTCGGACTCAAGACATGGTTCGATGGGTCTGATATTAAATTTGATTATAGTAAAATCCGCCCTGCGGGAGCGCGATTGATTACGATGGGAGGCAAGAGTTCCGGTCCAGAGCCACTTATTTCACTCATTGATTTCTCGCGCGAGCGGGTATTGGAAAAGCAAGGGCGTCGCCTTTCAAACCTCGATCTCCATGATATTGTCTGCAAAATAGGAGAGGTGGTCGTTTCTGGCGGTGTCCGCAGGAGTGCCCTGCTCTCGCTCTCGGATCTCGATGATAGCGATATGCGTCATGCAAAGGACGGGCAATTTTATCTCAATGAACCCCAGAGAATGATGGCAAATAATTCTGCGGTGTATTGGCAAAAGCCCTCAAATGCTGAGTTTCTTGATGAATGGGTCTCTCTTATGAAAGGAGGGTCAGGTGAGCGAGGTATTTTTAATAGGGGGTCTCTTGGGAAACAGGTGCCAGCGCGACGATGGAAAACTCTCGAAAAGGATTTTGACACCTGTGGGGTGAATCCTTGCGGAGAGATTATCTTGAAATCAAAGCAGTTCTGCAATCTCTCGGAAATTGTTGCGCGCGCGAGAGATACCGAAGCGTCCCTTTTGAAAAAAGCCCGTATTGCATCGATTCTTGGCACCTATCAATCAACCCTCACTAATTTTGGGTATCTTTCAAAAGAATGGAAAGAGCATTGCGAAGAAGAACGACTCCTCGGAGTTTCTATTACGGGGCAGTGGGATTGCAAGGCGGTCCGTGACCCTAAGGTTTTATCAAAAATTCGAGATGAGACAATTAAGGTTAATAAAGAATATGCAAAGCGATTCGGCATCAACGCTTCCTCGGCAGTTACCGCAGTAAAGCCTTCGGGTACCGTCTCTCAGCTTGTTGATGCATCTTCAGGAATGCACCCACGCAATTCTCAATATTATATTCGTCGTATTCGTATTGCGGCGACCGATAAATTGTTTATGATGATGAGAGATCAAGGAGTCCCTTATCATCCTGAAGTCGGGCAATCAATGGATTCTGCAATAACCTATGTTTTTGAGTTTCCGGTAAAAGCGCCGGAAAAATCAATATACAAAGATGACCAATCAGCAATCGAACAACTTGAATACTGGAAGATGGTCAAAGAGAATTACACCGAGCATAATCCTTCCGTTACCATTTCGGTAGGGGAGGATGAATGGATCACGGTGGCTAATTGGCTCTACAATAATTGGGACATCATTGGTGGTTTGTCATTCCTCCCTCGCTCGAACCATGTGTATCGTCTTGCCCCTTATGAAGAGATTACTAAGGAGAAATATGAGGAGATGGTTAAGAAATTTCCCCACATTGATTTCTCAAAAATCGTAAGTTATGAGAAGGAAGACCAGACTCAGGGTTCAAAAGAACTTGCCTGTATGGCGGGAGTATGTGAAATTGCATAAGAACATTGATTCCTTATATTGAAGTTGATAGAATATTAAGTGAGTCGAGTACTTTATTAATCATAGTTAATAGCTAATATCAAAATAGTATAATATTCATTATTCCACTATTCATTATTTAATTATTTAACTATCAACTATTAACTTCCCAAATCTATGGCAAAAACAAGAGATGCCCACAAAGAGGCAAAGAAACCTAAAAAAGCAAAAGCAAAATAACTTTACTCTTCCACAAAAAAACCTTTGCAATGCAAAGGTTTTTTGTTTTTCTAGTAGGCTTTTCTTTATATTAAATTTATGTTATAATGCATTTCTGTATCAGGTGGTCGCTCTTGTGAAAACAGGGGAGGAAAGTCCGAACACTTGCACGCATCACACAGCGTGTGATGTCGCGAGTTAAAAGTTCATAAAGTTCATAAAGTTCATAAAATCGAATGCATTTGCGTCTTACTTTATAAACTTTACAAACTTTTAACTTTATTAACTTGCGCATCGCGCTTTGCGCGATGCGTGCAGAAGAGTAGCGGGTAATACCCGTCCGGGAGTGATCCGAGAGGTGCGAGTAGTGACGCTGATGCCGAAAGGCTAGGACTCCCTCGGGAGTATGTCCGTCGAGAGGCGGAAGTGAAACGGCAAAATCCTTACTTAGGTGCAAGGCCGTATCCGATGCACCGCACTTTGTTTGGTGCAGAATTACAAATTACAAATTTTAAATTTTTAAACAATGTTCTAATTATTAAATTAAAAAATTAGGATTTATTTTGAAATTTAAAATTTGAAATTAAAAATTTCGCACATCCGAGCAAAGCGCGGTGTGTCGGAGGTGCCGCTTGAGCGGTGGGGCAACTCACCGCCCAGATAAATGATCACCCATCCTGTTAAAAGGGGGACAGAATTCGGCTTATCGATACAGAAATATAAGAAAATCGCGGGTAACACCCGCGATTTTCTTATTATTAGCGACATAGAGCGAGAGATATGGAAAAGTAATCTTTTCCATATCCGAGCCGAGGAGCTAATAAAAGGGTATGATACCCCGCCCCTCTGGGGCGGTAAATGGGTGAACGAAGTAAACACATTTTGACCGGGGCTTTGCCGCTGGGTAAATACCGCTTTTATATGTATTACGGGCTAAAATTTGCATCAAGAGAGTTTCGCGAGTATACCCCCACACCTACTTTTGTGTAATTGTTTTGTGTTATTGTTGTTGTCTAATATTTTTTATTTTACAAAAAGTAGGTGTGGGAGTATACTCTATAAAATAATGGGCAAAAGAATCTTATCTCTTTTTAATTTGAATCGCGAATGGAACGGGCTCCACGAAGCGGCGCTCCTCATCGGTGTTTTTACTTTTTCTTCGCAGATACTCGCGCTTTTCCGTGACCGGCTTCTCGCGCACCTCTTTGGCGCAGGGAAGATTCTCGACATTTATTACGCGTCATTCGATGTTCCTGATCTTGTTTTCGCGGGAGTGGCATCGTTTATGTCCGCGCTCGTTCTTATTCCTATCCTCACAAAATATGCGACCGAGAGTGACGCGCGCGCGCAGAAATTTTTGAAAGATGTATTCACCGTGTTTTTCTCGGTTCTTATCGTTGTAAGTATTGGCCTCTTTATCGCCGTACCGGTGATTGTGCCGAGATTTTTTCCAAATTTTGTAGGAGAGGATGGGCTCTCCCTTGTGCGAATGACAAGGATACTCCTTCTCTCGCCCATTCTTCTCGGCCTCTCCAATCTTCTTGGTAGCGTGACCCAAATGCTCCACAAGTTTTTTGCGGTTGCTTTGGCTCCTCTTCTTTATAACTTTGGTATCATCGTTGGCGCGCTCTTTTTCTATCCTGCTTTTGGACCAGAAGGGCTTGCGTGGGGTGTTGTGATGGGGGCCTTCTTCCATTTTTTTGTGCATTTTTATACCAGTTCACGCAATGGTTTTGTTCTCAAAATATCATTTTTCCCATCTTTGAAAGATATTTGGGAAATTATTTATGTTTCGCTTCCGCGCACGATAGGGCTTTCTGCAAATCAAATTACCCTTACGGTAATGGTTATCTTTGCCGCGTGGATGGAGAGTGGTTCGGTTACGGTGCTTAATTTTGCAACGAACTTGCAGTCAGTTCCCCTCGCTATTATCGGGGTGAGCTATGCGACAGCCGCCTTTCCATCGCTTTCAAAGCATTTCGTCGTTGATGATATGGCAAAGTTCCGCGAGCAAATTCTTTTGACTGCCCAGCATATTATTTTTTGGTCGCTTCCGGTGCTCGTGCTTTTTATTGTTCTCCGCGCGCAGATTGTCCGCACGATTCTCGGCTCGGGGTCATTTGATTGGACTGCGACACGACTCACGGCGGCGTGCCTCGCTATTTTTATGGTGTCTATTGTGGCGCAGTCGGTGTCGCTTCTTTTTATTCGTGGTTTTTACGCTACAGGAAATAATAAAATTCCTTTGTTGGTAAATGTGTTTTCATCGCTTGTTATTATCATTGGAGGATATGAACTTATAGTGTGGTATTCTCATCTGCCAACATTCCAATATTTTATTGAATCACTTCTTCGTGTAGAAGGAATTACTGGGTCAAAAGTTTTAATGCTCCCCCTTGCTTATTCGGCAGGAATGATTATCAATGCAACCCTCCTTATTTATTTCTTTCGCCAACGATTCGGTAAGTTTCTCTTGCCCATTAAAGACACCTTAATGCAAGGATCATTTAGCGCGCTTCTTGCGGGGCTTGTTACCTATGAATTTCTCGAGGTCATTGGACTCTACCTAAAACTTGATACTCTAAAAAATGTTTTCTTACAAGGGTTTATCGCGGGAATTGCCGGTATTCTCACCTGGTGGCTTATTCTTGAGCTTATGGGGAATACAGAGATAAAAGGTATTCGTACCGCGCTCCATCATAAATTCTGGAAGACGAGCGTTATTATGCCGGACAAGGAGAGGATGTAAATGCAGGTGTTAGGTTGTAGTCATTAGTCAATAGCGGGCATAAAAATGCGCTTATTTGTCAAGAAAATCACGCTAATAATGTTTTTGTGGTATAGTAGTGGGGCAATCAATAGTTAAATAGGGAATAATAGAATAGCGAAATAGAAAAACAGTAAAATAGTAAAATATTCACTCGGCACTATCAAGCTATTTATTATTAACTATTCAACTATTAACTATTCAAAATGGACATCAAGCACATCCGCAATTTTTCCATTATCGCTCATATTGATCACGGCAAATCCACTTTGTCTGACCGTATGCTTGAAGTGACGCATACGGTAGAGGCGCGCAAGATGAAAGACCAAGTGCTTGATTCAATGGAGCTTGAGCGCGAGAGGGGTATAACCATCAAAATGCAGCCCGTGCGTATGGAGCACACCCATAATGGAGCACAATACATTTTGAATCTCATTGATACTCCGGGACATATTGATTTTTCTTATGAGGTTTCGCGCGCTATGAAAGCCGTAGAGGGAGCTATTCTTCTTGTAGACGCAACACAAGGAGTGCAGGCTCAGACGCTTTCTGTTCTTGCTATGGCGCGCGAGGAGGGGCTTGTTATTGTCCCCGCGGTCTCCAAAATAGACTCGCCGATTGCGCGTGTCCAAGAGACAAAAGAAGAAGTGGCAAAACTCCTCAATATTGACCCGAGTGAAGTGCTTGAGGTTTCGGGTAAAACAGGGCAGGGGGTACCGGAAATTCTTACTGCTATTATTGAGCAGGTTCCCGCCCCAATATCTGACCTTGGATCTCTAGGTAGTTTCCGCGCGCTGGTATTTGACTTCGGGTATTCAACACACAAAGGGATTATTGTATTCGTGCGCGTCCTTGATGGAAGTGTATCAAAAAATGTCCCATTATCTTTCGCTCAAGCCGGTGAGAAGTTTGGCGCTCTTGGGGTGGGGATTTTTCATCCTGATATGGTGGATACGGAAACGATTTCTGCGGGAGAGATCGGGTATATTTTAACGGGAATAAAGAAGCCGGGAGTTATCTTTGTCGGCGATACTATCCTTGAGCAAAAAAGTACACTTTCGTCACTTCCCGGATATATGCGACCGCAACCCGTGGTGTGGGCGTCTGTCTACCCGGAGGATGCTGATGATTTTATGACACTTAAACAATCATTAGAAATTTTGCGTTTGTCAGATTCATCTTTGATGTTTGAAGAAGAAGCTTCGGGTGTTCTCGGCAGAGGTTTTCGTTGTGGTTTTCTGGGAATGCTTCATATGGAGATTGTGAACGAACGACTTCGCCGGGAGTTTGACCTTGAGCTCATTGTAACGACGCCATCCATTACTTACGAGGTGGATATGCGGGACGGTAAACATAGAGTTGTCTATTCCCCCCATCTTTTCCCTGACTACGGGAATACCAGCAAAATCTTTGAGCCGTGGGTAAAAGTAAAAATCATTACTCCTCCTCAGTATGTGAGCCCCCTTATGACTCTGATCTATGACCATGAGGCGGTAGTCATACACACGGAGCTCTTTGGGGACAACCGCACCATGGTAATCCTTGAGATGCCCCTCCGCGAGCTTATGCGTAATTTTTTTGATAATTTAAAAAGCGCTTCGTCGGGGTTTGCATCGCTCGCCTACGAGATCATCGGGCTTCGGGAGGCGGATGTCGCGCGACTGGATATTTTTGTTGCTGAAGAAGTAGTCCCCGCATTTTCAAAAGTAGTATCGCGCAGGCGTATAGAAAAAGAAGCCGAAAGTATGGTGGAGAAGTTGCACGGCGTTCTTCCTCGACAGCTTTTCTCGGTAAAGATACAAGGAGTGGGGCTTGGGCGCATTATTTCATCGCGAACACTCTCGGCAATGAAAAAGGATGTGACGGGATATTTATACGGAGGCGATATTTCGCGCAAGAAGAAACTCTGGGAGAAACAGAAAAAAGGAAAGAAGAAACTGAAAGCCCAAGGCTCGGTGGATATTCCCCACGAAGTTTTTTTGAAAATGGTTAAGGGGGGAGAGGGGGATTAGCAGGTGTTAGGTTTTAGTTATGAGGTGTTAGGAGGATTCATTTCCTAAAACCTAAACCTCATACCTAAAACCTGTACCCTAAAACAAGCTTGGTGCCGCGTAGAGGAGTATCATACTTACCGCTACAAGAACAGCAACGATAACACCAAAAGTGTTCCAGTACTTTTTGTATTTTTTGTCGAACATTGTTGGATTATATTAAGATTTTACTGACAAATTTCGACTTTCTTCCGATGTTTGTATATACTACAAGAAAGATGTTGTTATTTCAAGAGCGTAAAAAAATTCGTAGAATACTTTATTCAAAAATAACACTGGCGTTTCTTCTCATAGTCCTTATTTTTGTCTCTCGCGGTACATGGCAAATCTATGGCAAAGCAATGCGCGCGCGAGCGGAAAAGGATAAAGCGGCGCAGGAGCTTGCTGAAATAGAAATGCACACAGCAGAGCTTGTAAAAAATATAGAGCGACTCAAGAGCGAACGCGGTATCGAGGAAGAGATACGACATCGGTTTCCCGTAGCGCGCGCGGGAGAAGAGGTTGTTGTGGTGGTTGACGAGAATGATAAAAAAAGTAAAGATAGTGAAACAGTTGGAGGACAAAGTTTGTGGACGAGGTTTCTTGATTTCTTTAAATAGAGGAATTTTTGCGGGTGTCGTTCAGTGGTAGGACTATTGCTTCCCAAGCAATGGACGGGAGTTCGATTCTCCCTACCCGCACAAAAAAATAGCCCTTTTGGGCTTTTTTATTGTGCGGGTAGAGCAAGCCAACTGCTTGGCTTGCGCGGAGAATCGAACAGCGGAGTCATGTTTTTTCAGCAGAAAAAACAGACGAGCTGGTGCCCAGACCAAAATTTTTGACGAAAAATTTTGAGTTGCGGGCGATTCTCCCTACCCGCACAAAAATAAGAAGTAATATACGGAGTATATTACGACTATATTTTTGTGCGGGTAGGGAGAATCGAAAGCCGGAGCCGGTATACAAGACGAGCGAAGCGAGTGCTTGTCGGCGAGGCGGGGTAGCGGATACTTAGATTTTTGTGAGCGAAGCGAAACAAAAAGCTTAGTAATCCGTGACCGATTCTCCCTACTGGAGCAGTACACCTTTTGGCTTTTTTGTTTCGCTTCACTCACAAAATAGCTCAAAAGGTCTTTCACTTAGTTGTCCAACATCTAAGTTCATAAATTAGACAACATAACTTCTTTTTGGTATATTGTAAATTAGATTTATGGACTAGTTCTTACTTTGTGCCATTATGGCGGTAGTTTACTTTCATCGATAAAAATGGAGGGAGATAATGATTGTATTCGAGTTAGATAGAGGACTTTCTGTAGAAGAGATACTCGGTCTCGAGATGGCGAAAAGATGTCTCAACAAAGAAAAAGAGAATAAAAAATTCATCAGGAAAATCAGGAAGAGTGGGGCTCCTTTTGTAGGAGAAGGTGAGAAGTATTTTATACTAATCACCAGTGATGGCTTCGGGAAGTTCTTTTTTGATGAGGCTTCCAGGAGAGGCGGAGTAGTTTCATTCTCTACGAAGAAGCTCTGTAAAGAACACCGCTTTTGCGGGACAGATAAAATCATATTTAATTGCTGACTATGGGTCCCCACATTACGAATGTGGGGACCTTTTTCATATTCATTTTGCCCCCCCACCTTTTTCTGGTAATATACGGGAATGAAGAAAACATTACTC
>JACQCY010000053.1 GCA_016201355.1 Candidatus Yonathbacteria bacterium
CTACGGTGTCAAATGGGGTGAAAGATTTAGCGGGGAATGTTGCCGTAGCGAACTCTGTTATCGCAAGCAGTGGAGTATGGTAACATTGATTTATGTCAAACATCATCAAAACAACACTCGGATTTGCAGGGATTTTGCTTATTGGTCTTGCGGGAGTCTTTCAGAGTTGAATAATCAATCCATTCGTTGATAAATTCCTCAAAGTCCTGTGACTTAGCAAAATATTCAGGGAATGCTGGCTTCTCGAGGATCTTCCCCTCTTGGCGCGCAGAACCAAAGTAGTCTTGATAGCTCGAGTGTACATATTTTCCAAGATATTCTTTAGCTACCATGCGATTCTGGATACCATCCTCTTTCCATTTTGGATCAATAATCTTCACTGGGTTCAAGTGAATGTACGCAAAAAGATATTTCAAATATTCGTCGGTATCAACGTGAGTCGCTTGAAACCGCCCCTCAAAAAGCTTCCCCGTTCTTTCATATTTTTTATTAAAATACATTGAATAAGCAGTTAAAAGTTTCTCTAAAAACTTACTGATTCCACCATCAATTCTCTCACGCAAAAGTAAATGAAAATGATTGGGCATCAAACAATACGCCCCAATATCCACAAGAGCCTCCCCTTTTTTTATCTTATCCAAGGGCATCCCCTGGATATCCCTGAAAACAACAGGGCTAGCGCTGTTGCACACATAAAGGAGTTTTTGAAACCGTTTCCTATCGGCGTCCGAAAGAAAAATAACTGATTTGTTATTTCCGCGACTATAACCGTGATAAAACTCGTCAACAGTAAACTTAAATTTCCTTTCCATATTAACCATTGTATCATATGGGCCATTTCTGCCAAGGGCATCCCTTGGTAAAATTGGTAAATCCCCTTGGTAAATTCGAAGTCGTGATGGTAGTCCCGAGGAAGCCTTGTGTTGTATGGCTCGTTTCTGCCAAGGGATGCCCTTGGCAGAGGGCTTGGCGGCCAAAAAGCCCCCGATCTCCTCGTGGAGATGGGGGCTTTTTGGTGAATTGAGAGTTAGCTCAATTTAAGTCTAGCCGGCTGAGAAAAAATCATCAAGCTCGAGCAATCAACTTCTTTTGAGCTATATCATCGCTTCATTTTTGACTGAACAATCTAACGATTAGATTAGTTTGAACGAGTCTGGATGAGGCCTGCTGAAGGCAAACCTGTAATGCCGTAACTATTCGTCCAGTCAATGTGACTTGCTCCCGAAGTAGTCGTTGCATTTGGTGACCATACAAGATTGCTTGTCCCGGTGATAGCCGATGATGTTGCCATCATTCCTACGCCACCTGCGGTGTAAGCCGTCCATCCAACCTGTGCAGGATATGCCGAATCACCCAAAAGTGTAGTTGTAACTGCGTAGGTTGTCGCCGACGCTGTTATAGAACCAGCAAGCTTGAAGTAATATGTCGTACCTGCAGGGATATTTACCACTGCCGTAGGCGTGATGGTCAATGCCCCAGCGCTTCCAGGATTCTGTACTGCTGTGTGAATAGCACCCGCAGTAAAGGTTGAGATCGGTGTCGAGTAGCCAGCGTCTGTATATCCATAGAGCTGAACACTCGATACATTTGACGAAGTCGTTGCAATCGTAAACTTGAATTGGTTGATACCAACTCCCCCGTTTGCGTTTGCTGTAATCTTAAACTTCATAAAGTTACCATCGATAACACCTGTTCCTCCAAGAGCTGAATCAGCCGCAAAGGTTGGGAACGACTTGAAGAGGCGAATGCCTGATACTGCCGTTGAACCTGTTGCATTGATAGTTGTACCAGAGTTTGCTCCTGTACCCTGAGTACCTGTTGGGTCTGTCGTTGCATTGTTATTAACTGCAATCAAAGCGCCCTGAGTACCCGTGTAACCAGAACCAATCTGAGCAAAATCAACCTTAACGGTAAGGTCTTTGTCAGCATCCTTAGGAAGAGCAACTGTTGACGAAAGTGTCGAAGTTGCATTTGTGTTTGTTCCGGTGAATGTTGCTGTACCTACCTGTGTTGCACCGTCCCAGATTGAAACCTGTACGAGGTCCGAAGCCGAGCTTGATGCTGTGTTGGTAAGAACGAGACCGATACGAGAAAGATTGATTGCTTCATTTGTCGCACGGAAGCGAATCACACCAGCCGTAACACCAGTAGAACCAGCGGCTACGATTGTGTATGAAGGGCTTGAAGGCGATGTAGAAGTTACGAGTGAGCCAGTACTAATAGTCTGTGCCGCACCAGTTGTTACTGCACCTGTTGCAGTCACTGTAGAACCTGAAGTTACACCAGTTACGGTAAGAGCCGCAATCTGAGCAGCAGTCATATTCCACGTGAATGAACCTGAGGTAAGACCCGAAGCAACATTACATTTGAGCGTCAATGTCTTTACGGTGTTTTTTGCAACCGTAAGCGTTGAGTCAAAGGTAAATGGTGTCGCTGCTACCAATGCTACGGTTGGGTTAACAACATTTGAACCAGTGTTCAATGCTGTTGCGCCATCCCAGATCTGACATGCGGTCAAATCTGTTGCCGCATTCGTAACAACGGTGTCCTTAAGAGTAACCGATGAGAAGCGAACATCCTCACCAGACTGACTTGCGTCAAACTGGAAGTTTGCGAATGTTACCCCTGTACCACCTGCAACGATTGTCTGCGCCGCAGGGCTTGTTGACTGTGCAACTGCGAGCGCTGCTGACTTCACGGTCATTGCATTCATTGTTACAAGGCCATTTGAAATGGTAATTGTGTTACCTGTCGTCTGACCCGTAATGCTTGTCCAATCCGATGAAGGAGTGGTTGTTGTGGTGATAACTGCACCGTTTGAAGCCGTTGTAGGGATTTTACCCTTCAAGGTGTAAGTATTCTTTCCAACAGGGTAAGTTACCGTGTCAGTAAATGTTACCTTCCACCCAGAAACACCATCAGCTACTGCGTCAACAGGACCTGCAACTACTGCGCCATTCGCATTGTAAAGCGAAATGCTTGTATATGCTGATGCTCCTGTTGATGCTGTTGATGTAGCAAAATGAAATACCTGCGACTGAACCGAAATTGATTCACCCTTGAGGTCTATTTCATAACCACCAAGAACCTGGCTTGCGAGGTTGATCGCAATATTCTGTGCGGCAACTGAAGTTGCCTTGGTGATTGATGTTACGGAACCTGCTGAAACTGTAGCTGTATACCCAGTGATTGCTGGTGTTGCAGTCAAGTTTGCATTTGTGCCTGCTGCAATAGCGCTTGACGCTGTAGCAATAAGGCCCTGTCCGTAAGTTTCGCCTACGAGGTAGAAATCTGTGTTCTTCTGGAGGTCAAAGCGAGCTGTACGGCCTGCTGAACCAGAACCAACGATATCACCCGCAACCCAAACATCTTTTGCAAGACCTTTTGCGATAACGATACCGGTACCGAAGGTTGCTGAGTAGTATTTACCGTCTGACGAAACAGTCGTGTCATAAGCAGTACCATCAACGAAGATCTTTACATTTGCAAGGTCGCCTGCGCCTACGCTACCAGCTTGGTAGAAGCGAAGTGATTTCATACGAACATCCTCAGCTGAACCAGCAGTGATGCGCATACCGGTGAATTTATAGCCAGTGGTGCCAATCTCTTTTGATTGCGCTGAACCTGGGTCGTATGATGAGTTTGCCACAGTTACCGTACCGATAGTAAGCGTACCATTGATTGTGTGGTATGCACCGGTAATAGGGAGCGCGCCGGTTACAGTTCCAGTGGTGTTAACCGCTACAACTGAGATAGCCGCTACTTGTCCTGCTGTTGCGGCAAGACTTGCCGCCATATTACCCGCTACGGTGAGATTCATTGTAGTACCTGCCTTAACAGTAAATGTACCACCAACGATTGCCTGATGTGTTGAACCAAAAGTCTTTGCAATATCAAGCTGTGTGCCGTCGTCCTGAAGAAGAACAACACCTGCAAAGTTTGAGTCAACCGAAGCGCTTGTGCGTTCTACTGTGATACCGTTTACGACAACATCCGAAGATCCTGCAGTAAGGGTAAGTTTAGTAAATGGCACGCGTGATGAACCTTGGATTGCGAGACCGTTAGCTGGCTGGGTAGCCGCGCTAACTGAAAGTCCTGCTCCTGCAGGTGTTGCAGATACGCCCGTTGCGCAAGATGCTCCGGTCGTTGGGCTAAAGCCAACGGTTGAAGTACATCCGGGAACCGTGCTTGTTGTTGTTGTTGTCGTGGTGGTTGTGGTTGTGGTAACCGAACCGCCCATCGCGTTCAACTTTGCGCGCGTAAGTGCGCCAACGAAACCCGTACCGCTGGTCAAACCAGCTGGCGCGAGAACTTCTGACGCATACTTGTTCTGAAACTTAATAACTGCTGCTTTGGTTTTTGCGCCAAAGTAGGTTGACTCATTTCCTACTGAGCCAACACCTGAAGCCGCAACCCGCGTTGCTGAATCAGAGTTGAGGATAACCTGGAGAGCTTTTACATCTGCCCCGGTTGAACCCAATTTGAGGCTTGTTGAGAATGTTGCCGCCATTGCTGATCCCGCGAATGCGAGGGCTGCAACCAATCCAACAAATCCTGCGATTGATTTTTTTGTCATAATTTTTTGATAATCTAACTCACGCGCGTACTATTAGCGATAACTGATAATCTAATAAATTTGCTAAGTGCTCGCGTGATGTTGTTTCCCTTGCGGGACAGGAATGCCCAAGTTCATAAAGTTCGTAAAGTTGAAAGTTCATAAAGTCAATACATCTCGCATTTACTTTTTACTTTATAAACTTTACGAACTTTATAAACTGATAATGGATACTCTTGCCCCGCAACGGAAACGAAAAACATTACCTAATAAATTTTCTTTTCGTCTTTAAGTCTTTCAGCTACGACACTCGTGTTTCGACCGAGAGCGCGGATGAAGATCAGAGAAATACACAGATGAAAAACATCTCTTTAATTTAGAGAATGTTTCTTTATGCAAGAGACAGTGTGTCTCTAGTTTTCAATGATCTTCCTCTTCGCCTTCACCGATATTGTGCGCTGTAAGGAATAGCTTTTATTGCTCACCTTGCCTCTCATAAAATATTCCGCTCTCTATAAATTCACGCGTAATATTTTTCAAAAGTACGATGAAATCCAGCGTGCTCGAATCCTCTGCGTATTGCAAACAATCACGGCAAAGGACTCTCCACTCGCTGAACTTATGCATAGTATATCTTTTGCAAGAGAAACTTGCAAAGAACAACATTGTGGATAACTCCCCCGCCTATATTTGGTACGAAAATTACCCTTAAAAACAATGTTATCCTGAGACAAAAGATAGCATAAAAAGAGGAGAAAAACAAGGGAAAACCCTACTGAATTTACTAAGCGAGAGAATAACGCGACCAACGGCGCAACCCTACCCTCTTAAAGACGCCTAATTCCGTCAAGGACACGAGCTCTCGCTGAATAGTCTTTTCCGACAGCTCAGGAAAATGATCAGAGATGTCTTTTATGGAAACTTCTTTTTTGTCTTTTACCAGTTTCATAATTCGCATACGACGAGACTTTATTTGAATAGAATTTTGTGCGGGGTGCATAAAGGTCGGGTCTTTGGATCGCGCTTCAGTCGACACTGCGCGATGTGATTTTGCAAAATCAGCAATACCCGACTTTTGAGTGTGTGAAGTGTGTCCTTTAGGATTCCTATCGGACATTTGTTTGGGTGTTTGATTGTCCTTTATCTCAATTTGTCCTTTAGTCTGTCCTTGAGAATATGTGGAGTTCCCGGCCAAAGAATTCATTCTCGGAGATGGTGTGAGTGGCTCTTTTTCTGGCACGCTCATAATAGCGCGCGAACCATTGTCCCCAAAAATAGGCGAACCAAAAAATGAATCGTTAAAGAGCGTATCTGCACGCGATGTGCGGGATGTTTTTCTTATCTGAATTGCATCACTCAAAGATACATACTCGCGTTTCAATATGGAAAAATTCATCTCGGAAATCAACCCATTGATAAACGCGAGTTCAAAGAGCCCGAGTGTTTCAGAAATATTACCCGAAACATTTCCGAGGATATTTGACTCATCTTCCATTGTGCCATATTTCACCAATGTTGCCCCGCGCACAAGCTCGAGAGAAAGAAAGCGGAGACGAAATTTGAGGGGCTCGTTGTCCGATAGAAAGTTCGTGACAAGGTAGAGAGCAGTCGCAAGGCGATCACACTTTTTTGAAAGGGAAACTGTGAATTGTTCCATCCTCATATCCAACAGGCTCAGGGAACTATTTTTCTGAATGTTTTTTTTTGTATCCATATTGAGATTTTGTGCGTATTTTATATGTCCTTTATCTGTCTTTTATTGATAAAAATGATTGGTAATTTCCGTGTCCTTTAGAGTACTGTTCCTCTGTCTATTGTATATCGGACATTACTAAAATGTCAATGTAATATCGGTGTCCTTTATAACATATCCGTTGAACTCAATATTTGGAAAGGATGATATTTACTGGTATTATGGGAGTACTAAATAAATATGGCGAAAAAAAGTACATTAAAAAATACCTCAAAAGAATCCTCAAAAGATGTGTCTAAAAAATCTCTTTTTCAATTTAATTTCTTTTCTTTCATTGATGGCTTATCGGACGAAACACGGCACAGTATTATTGCCATCTTTTTCCTTGCAATCGGAATTTTTTTTAGCATCGCGCCTTTTGGCAAAGCGGGATTTGTAGGAGAGAATATTTATAGGATGTTTTCGTACTTGCTTGGCGTAGGATATTTTATTTTGCCACTTCTTTTCTTCCTCCTCGGCATTTCTCTTTTTCGCACGACAAAAGAGAATATCGCCCTCACCACGAGCTTGGGAGCTTTCTTGTTTTTGTTTTCATCACTCGGACTTATGAATATCTTTTCAGGAGAAAATGACGGCGGACTCCTCGGCAATATCGCCTCCTATCCCCTCGTAAAACTTTTTGACACCTATGTGGCGACACTCTTCCTTTTTGCATTTTTAATAATTTCATTTCTCATCATCTTCAATACGCATCTGAAGTTTTCATCACTCTTGTTTTGGAGAAAAAATGAAAACGACAATGATGAGGAAGATGCGGATCAAGACGACACAGAAGAGGAAGATATCGTCACCGAAAAAGAAATGATTGAGAGCGCGAGCCCTCCAAGCACCGAAGTAAAAAAGGGGGCAATAATGGCGACGGTTACCAAGATTAAAGAAGTGAAAGATGAGATGACCGAAAGCGGTATGGTGCTTAATAAAAATTTTGGAGGAGACTATGTCCCTCCCCAACTTTCCCTCCTTGAAGGAGACCGTGGCAAACCCGGGGTCGGCGACATCAAAGCAAAAGCAAATATCATAAAACGAACCCTTGGACAATACGGAATTACGGTCGAAATGGATGAAGTATCCATCGGTCCGTCGGTAACCAGATACACACTCAAGCCCGCCGAAGGAGTAAAACTTTCGCGCATTGTCGGACTCCAGAGTGAACTTTCGTACGCGCTCGCCGCTCACCCTATTCGCATAGAAGCTCCTATTCCGGGACTATCACTTGTTGGCATTGAGGTGCCTAATTCTATTAAAACAATTGTGGGAACGAAAACGCTTTTTTCTTCTGATGAATATCGCGAATCCCACAAACCGCTCCTCATCGCTCTCGGTCGCGGAGTATCCGGCAAACTCTATTTTGCTGATTTTGCAAAGATGCCTCATATTCTTATTGCCGGAGCAACGGGATCGGGTAAATCGGTAACCATACACACAATCATAAACTCTCTGCTCTATCGCAATGCTCCGGAAAATCTCCGTTTTATTATGATTGATCCTAAACGCGTTGAGCTTACCCTTTACAACAAAATACCTCACCTCCTCACTCCGGTGATTACTGATGCAAAGAAAGCCATCCTTGCCCTCAAGTGGTTGGCAAAGGAAATGGATCGTCGCTATAACATACTGGAATCAAACTCCGTACGAGATATCTCTTCATATCATAAAAATATATATGGAGCAGCACTCAAGAAAAAGAACACGGAACAAAGAACTCGGAACAAGGATGGGGAGAATGCCGACGCAAGTATTCCAGAGAAAATGCCCTACATCGTCATCATCCTCGACGAGCTGGCAGATATTATGCAAACATATCCGCGGGAGCTTGAGAGCGCCATTGTACGAATCGCCCAAATGAGTCGCGCCGTGGGTATTCATCTCATCCTCTCCACGCAACGACCATCCGTAAATGTCATCACGGGACTTATCAAGGCAAATGTCCCCGCTCGCATCGCGCTCCAAGTGTCTTCTCAAATAGATTCAAGAACAATTCTCGACGCATCGGGAGCTGAAAAACTCCTTGGTGCGGGCGATATGCTCTATATGTCAGGAGAGATGGCAAAACCAACTCGCATACAATGCCCTTATATATCAGAGACCGAGGTGAAAAACATCGTAAAATATCTCGCCGAACTTTCATCCGACAGGCTCCCCGATGAAATCAATCTATCGCAAGGGTCCATCAACGGGGACGATACTATCTTTAGCTCGTCTTTTGACGAAGAAGACAGCGATGACGAAGATGAACTCTATGAAGAAGCGCGCGCATTCGTTATTGAGGCAAAAAAAGCGTCAACTTCATACCTCCAAAGGCGCCTCAAGGTCGGTTATGCGCGCGCGGCGCGGCTTATGGATATACTGGAGGAAAGAGGTATTATCGGTCCGGGAGACGGCGCAAAACCGCGCCAAGTATTTGAAGCGCCTCCGGATAATCAAGGGGAGCAAGGGTAGGTTTTAGGTGGAGGAAGGTTTTAGGTTTTAGGATATTCCCTAACGCCTAATAACTAAAACCTAACACCTGCCCCCTTTAGCCCCTGCCCCATAAACATTATGAAAATGCGCAAATTGTTACAGCGAATAGGTATTGCAATAGGAATTATAATCATTCTTGGATATGGAGTCTTTGCTCTTCAGGGAATCATACGGGGACCAAAGATCATCCTCGGCACCCCCCAGAGCGGGTTCGCCACCACGACCCCCCTCATCCTTGTGTCAGGACGCGCTGTTCGCGTAACAAACCTTTCCTTAAATGGCGCAACAACGACACTTGATCTTGCGGGGAACTTTAGTGAGTCTTTACTTCTTTCTCGCGGATATAATATAATGACGATTGAGGGATTTGATAAATATGGACGCTCCGCAAAGGAGACGGTTGAGATGACATTATTGACGACGAGCACAGTAGATCAATTTTAAATTAAAATATTATGGCACTAAAAAAGAAAGCTGAAAAAGAAGCGAAGATCCAAGGAGCAACGGTTGCCGACACCATCAAAGCAATCCAAGCAAAATTTGGGGAAGGCTCCATTATGAAATTGGGGGATAAACCAAAAGTTGGCATTGATAGCATTTCGACAGGTTCTATCGGGCTTGATTATGCTCTTGGTGTGGGAGGCCTCCCCCGAGGTCGCGTCATCGAAATCTTTGGACCGGAATCCTCGGGAAAGACGACATTAACCCTCCATGTGGTTGCTGAGGCTCAGAAAAAGGGCGGTATTTGCGCCTTTGTGGATGCGGAACACGCAATGGACCCCGATTATGCGAAAAAACTTGGTGTAAATATCGACGAGCTCCTCATCTCTCAGCCAGACACCGGCGAACAAGCGCTTGAAATCGTCGAAAGTTTGGTGCGTTCAGGGAAAATTGATGTCATTGTCGTTGACTCTGTCGCGGCGCTCACCCCTAAAGACGAGATTGAGGGCGATATGGGTGCGCACCATGTGGGCAAGCAAGCGCGTTTGATGTCCCAAGCGCTCCGTAAATTGACCGCTATCGTGGATAAATCAAAAACGGTCGTCATCTTTATCAATCAGATCCGTATGCAAATCGGCGTTATGTTCGGTAATCCGGAGACTACCCCGGGAGGAAAAGCACTTAAATTTTATACTTCTGTCCGTCTTGATATTCGCCGTATCGCACAGATCAAAAAGGGCGATGAAGTCGTAGGGAGCAGGACGAGGGTGAAAGTGGTAAAGAATAAAGTGGCGGCGCCTTTCAAACAGGCGGAGTTTGATTTGATCCACGGGAAAGGTATTTCACAAGAAGGAGAGATCCTCACGCTTGGTGAGAAATTTAATATTCTCCAAAAATCTGGATCTTCATATGCGTATGGCGAGGTAAAAATCGGTCGTGGCTATGATTCTGCGTGTACATTTCTTGCGGACAAAGAAAATAAAACCGTTCGCGCTACTATTCTCAAAGAGATTTACGAGAAACTCAAGGAAGTTGAATAAGTTTAAGAAGTTTGATAAGGTACTAAATTGAATAAGTCAACAACTTATCAAGCTTATTAACCTTATTGAACTTACCACCTTACCCATGCTCGAATACAATGAAATTACCCCAAAAAAGATTATTGTGTATGGAGAAAATCCGTGCGAGGTTCTTGAATCACATGTTGCGCGCACACAACAGCGCAAACCGCAGAATCAAACAAAACTAAGAGACCTTCTCTCCGGTAAAGTTTTCTCTGCGACATTTCACTCTTCAGACAAAGTCGCTGAAGCGGAAACTGAAACTAAAAAGATCAAATATCTCTACACCAACAAAGGAGAATCGTGGTTTTCCGACGCCGAGGACCTATCAAACCGTTTCTCTTTAAAATCCTCGATCATCGCCGGAAAAGAGTCCTTCTTCAAGACAAATATGATTATTGACGCGCTTTATTTCGACGAAGAAGTCATCGGCATAAGCCTCCCTATAAAAATGGATTTCATCGTGAAAGAGTCCGCCCCTGCGGTAAAAGGAAACACGGTGCAAGGGGGAACCAAGCAAGTAGTTCTCGAGACAGGCGCAACGATCAATGTCCCGATGTTCATCAACGAAGGAGATGTCATCCGAGTCAACACTGAAACGGGAGAATATACGGAACGGGTAGGGAAAAAGTAACAGACGACTGACAACGAATGTATTACAAAGACCCACAACCAATCTGGCCGTGGGTTTTTGTTGTTTGTAGTAAGTTGTCGGTTATTTCGACACGAACGGCAAGAGTGCCATAAAACGCGCGCGCTTTACCGCATTTGCAAGCTGGCGCTGATGCTTGGAACATACGCCGGTATGCTCGCCTGCGATCATACGAGAATGAGGATTCAAAAATTTCTTTATGATATCCGTGTCCTTGTAATCGATAAGTTTTACATTATTCTCCGAAAAATAGCATTGTTTCATAATTGATTTTAAGTTTTAAGTTTTAAATGAAATCTAAATTACTAAATAGAAGTTACCAAGGGTGGGTCTTAATGCATCACTCCCCAAGGCCCACCCTTGGTAACTTAACTTGTAATTTAAAATTTCTAGCACACTAGAATGGAATGTCGTCAGGATTGATATCTTCCTCGGGGTACTCAATTGTCTCGAGTTGTTCTTGAGAAGGCGCTATTGGAGGATGCGTTGTTTTGTTTCCCGCATCTCCGTCTCTTGATGATCCCGCTCCTCCAGCCCCAGAACTTCTTGGCCCAAACTGCATAACATCACCAACAATCTCTGTGCGGTATTTCTTGACCCCCGAGGCATCATCCCAACTGCGTGTCTGCATACGCCCCTCAATCAATGCCGATGAACCTTTTTTAAGATATTGAGCCGCAAGCTCTGCAAGTCTCCCAAAAAGAACGATATTGTGATAATCAACGCTTTCTTGTTTTACCCCTGCTTTATCTTTCCAGATACGATTCGTGGCAACGCTAAAATTGGTAACTTTGGCGCCTGAAGGGAGAGCTTTAAGCTCCGGATCACGCGTGAGGTTGCCGTAGATGATTGCTTTGTTTAAGTACATAGATTTAATTTTAAATTTTAATTTATAAATTTTAAATGAAATCTAAATTACTAAATTAAAAATTGATTTAAAATTTAAAATTTGTAATTTAAAATTCTGCATCTTGTTCCTATACTACCAAATCTTCTATGACTTTGTCCAAATCACCACCTTCCACCTCTTCCCTTCTTTCCTCAATTCTTCCTTTCTTTCCATCAATAGTTTCTGTCTCCTTAACAAGATTCTCTTCGTTAAAAGTAAGAGGCTCTTTTGTTTTAGATGAAGAAATCTTCTTTGAAATGAAGGTGTCTTCGCGAAGAGTTTTAACGAGAATATAGCGAAGGATATTCTCATCCCCCTTAAGCTCAGCCTCAAGCTTAGCTATTTCTGAAGGTGTCCCTTCGAATTTTATAAAGCCGAAATAAGCATTGTCAAAACGCTTATTCTTGTGGTCGATGGTCTTTACAATCTGATATGCGAGGTCGATAAATACCGGTAATCCTTCGGCAATAATTTTGCCAGAAACCTGTTCTATTTTGGCGCGCACGGCTTTTGCTGTCACGGGAATCTGCTTGGCAGACAATGACGGCACAAGATGGTAGCCTAGCTCATATACGCGCGGCTCCGTGTGTTCATTATGATCCATATTTCAATTTATTGGGGTCTCCCCCTTAACCTAATAATTTGCATATCCTACCAGAATAAGTGGTATTTGACAAGAAAAAAATGGCCAGCGAGTTTTCACCCACTGGCCACCTGTTTTATATCTCCTTATGGTAAGGGGAACGGCGAGACGATGATCCGCGGTTCCACATAGATCGGGCGGACATCTTTGCCGTTGGGGTTCTTGCAGAAAACCCATGTCCCCTCAGCCGAAGCCGGAGAGAATAGCCCGTTAGGATCGGCTTGAGGAAGGGCGATGTGAGCCGACGACGATGATGTGTAAAATGTGTCTTTCTGTGGGTTGGAATACTGCGTTGCATAGGGGATGCCATACCCTATGGAATTACATAGGAAGACCTTCTGTCCATTATACTCGTTCCATAGGTATGTATATGTCACCAACCCTTCCTGGTCGCGCAGTTCAAGAATTTCCTTGAGTATCTTTCGTTCCCGGAAATTCTTTATGGCCGGCATGCCGGTCTGAGCGGTGCCCTCTTGCAGGATTTTCTCCTGCTGCATTCTTTGAATCTCATCGCTGGAGGAATAATACTCTCCGCATCCCGTCAGCGATACGACAAGCAGTATTACCACCGACAACAATAATTTCTTCATTTTTTCTAAACCCCCCTTTTCATTTTTTTGTTGTTGCGATGATATTTACCGCGCCATTGTGCGCTCATGTCTTATTTGCTGCACGAACGCCCGCAGATCGGGCGAAACATCATTCTCGTCAAGATTGAAATCTGACACCCAGTGAAGGATGATGCTTGCCAGCGCCTGCTTTTGCTCCGGCGAGGCCTGCACATACTGGAACTGCATATTCTGCAATTCCTGGATCATCCCCTGGCGGTACGACTTCGTCTGTTCAAAAGTCTCGCGTCTGACCTGTTCGTACTTA
>JACQCY010000057.1 GCA_016201355.1 Candidatus Yonathbacteria bacterium
AATCTAATGAATTTTCTAAAAAAATTATTTTTCGTCACAATAATTCCCGTTTTTGTCTTTGGAATTTTATTTTCATTTCCCCAATACAGCAGAAGTTATGATGATAAAACCACCCATCCGGGACTCACGGATGAAATAGTTGATTTTTATAATTTCTCATCTGAAAATAAATTAACAGATGAGGAAAAAGAATGGATTGTTCTCGGTTCAATCAATGAAGATACCGAACCGCGGTGGATCAATCATTTTTATGATCCAATAAATAATGAAGGATGGAAAGCGGAGAATTTAGGGTGGGTACCGCCCCTTGTTCTCAGTGTCTTTTCTAAAACACTCCTTAATATCAATACGGAAACGGTGTCTTCAAAGAATTGGGCGCACAATGAAACTTTGCAAGCGAAGTATGGAAATTATTGGGGAAATAGAACTTGGGAAAATGCTATCAGGCGGTATGTGGCAGGTGACAAAATGTTTGCTTATCAGACACTCGGTGATATTCTCCATCTCTTGGAAGACGCTACGGTTCCGGATCACACAAGGAATGATACCCATGTGCATGAAGGAACAGGATTTACGACAGATGGAGGGAGTCCGTATGAGGATTATGCAAAGGATTTTACCAGAGCAACACTACATACTGCTAATGATTTGATACAAGAAAATAGACAGCCGATAATATTAGATTCTCTTGATGCATATTTTGATAGTTTGGCGAAGTATTCCAATGGATATTTTTTCAGTAAAGATACGATAAATTCTAAAAAATATGCAAATCCAAAGATTTTGAGAGAGAGTAACGGGTATACTTATGGGCAAGATCAATACCATAATGAAACTATATTATCAGAAGTAAGAGTAGAGACGAAAGGTGATCTTGGTACAACGAAAATCTATTCTCTAAACAATAATCTCGTCCTCTCCTCCTACTTCTCCCGCCTCTCCCGCGAAGCAGTCTTAAATGGCGCGGGGGTAATTAAACTTTTTTTTGACGAGGTTGCGAAAGAGGAGAAAGACAAATCATTAATACAAGCGGAGCCAAAAACTGGCTGGTGGCAAGAGATGAGGTCTCCGCTGTATGGCTTTTTCATACCGACTTATAATTCAGTTAAGGATTTTGTGAACCAACTATCTTCTGCAAATAATTCAACCAACAACAACGCGTCGGTGCTTCTTGCGACAACGCAAAATACGCAAACTCCACCACCAATTACGCCTAAACAAGAGGTAGTTAACAATACTCAATCACCGCAAATACAACAAAATTCTGCCAGCCAGCCTCCTTCACTGCAACCTCCCGCAACGAAAAACATCACCACGCTTTCTCCCTCAATCCCAACACAAACGATCACAGATCCAACAGAAAACACCATTATTAAAAGTAACACATCGTCCATATCGTATGGTGGTGGGGTTTCTCCTCAACCTCCCCAGGTACAATCACAAATGGAAACAACTACTCCAATAATAATCACCTATATTAACGGCGTAATGCCGGAAGCTTTCGCATCAAGCACTCTTACAAGCGCAACCACGACATTTTCGGGCATATACAACAACAACGCAACATTTGATAAAATAATTTTTGAATTAAAAAACACATCACTCAATATAGCGACTTCATCCATTTCACGCGCCATCGCAACGACGACCGGTGAGAGACTCGCATACAGCGAACAAATCACGCTTGAAAGCGAAGGGAATTGGCAGTACCGTGCGCAACTGGGTGACAGTGTGAATGCATCAAGCACGCCATGGTCAGCGCTCTATTTCTTTAATCTCGCAACAAGCACGACTGCGACCACAACCTCAGGAGTAGCGTCGTCTTCCCCTACGTATGCGGTTATCTCGGAGCAGGCGGACCATTCAACTTTTGACACAACTCCAAGCAACGTTCAAGGTTATGGCGTCCAAAGAAATGTTACTTTATCACAGCCCGTAACATTCACAGGTGTAAATAATGGTGATAAGGGGCGCATTGTTCTTTGGTACTATTTTGGCTATGGGCAGGATTGTTCCACGGTAGGGTCTGTTGTGTTATCTACTGGGCCTGCAGATGGAAATTTCTTTTCTCCTGTTTCAGCGACGCCTAATTGGGATGGTTCATGTGTGTTTCGGCTCGCTAATGCAAACGGTTCGGTTACGCGGGAAAATACTCAACCCTATGCGCTATTCCTTTACAGTTCATTCACTCATGCGGGGCCATATGCGTATGGAAAGACTGGGGGGAACAGTAATGCGGTTTATTGTAGAGGAGGCGGAATTTATGCCAATTCCTGCACCGACCTCGTGGAATACGTTGCAAATCTTTCAGATTTTGCATACTTAATTACTTCTGACACCTATACGCCACCGCCTATTCCAAGCGGGACAAGCTCCGTGCCTTCTACGGCTTCTCCTGTTGCCGCCGAGCAAGCGGATCACTCTACGGTTGATGCCACAACGCAACCAAATATCTATCCAATACAGCAAAATATTGTTTTGTCGCATAGCGTAATCTTTACGGGGGCGAATGTTGGTGACAAAGGGCGTATTGTTACATGGTATTCTTTTCTCTCAGGACAAGATTGCTCAAATGTGGGGATGGTTGGTTTGACTACGGGTCCTGCCGGTAGCACTTCTTTTGTTCCTGTTTCCAAGACTCCATCTGCGGATGGAGCGTGTGTGTTCCATTTGGGTAATGCAAATGCCTCGGTTGAAAAGTCAGCCGGGACATACGCCCTCTATATGGAACCCAATGCGTATTCCATAGGCGCTCCAAGACCTCTTGGTAAAATGGGCGGGAATAGCAATGCAGTATTTTGCGCAGGGGGAGAAATATATGCCAGCACCTGTTCAGATTTTAGAGGGTATTCTTCCAATCTTTCAGATTTTGCATACATAGTTACGGAGGATACTTATGGTATGATCACTCCCGTAATTGATAACACTCCACCCGTAATTCTTTCTATGTCGTTTTCCACAAGCACTGGGTACGCGAAAATTGGCGACATTATTACTCTGGCAATCACGGCTGATTTCGCAGGATATTCTCTCGGTGCAACAACGATCAATGGTGTTGCCGTAACAGGATTTACTGATATGGGGGCAGGGACATATACAGTTACCTACACTGTAAATTCTGGAGATAATGACAAAACGTCGGGGACTATCCCCGCAAGTGTTGTCCTTATTGACAGCGCGGGAAATGCAAGCGCTCCCTTTACGAGTGTAGATACAAACACGCTTAAACTTGATGCCAATATTCCCGTACTTCTTTCCGCCCAAATGACTTCAACGACGACCGTTGATGCGCTTTTTTCGGAAGATCTCAATGGTTCAACAGTCACCAATAACGATTTTTCTATAACAGGACATCCTCTCGTTTTGCCTGATGCCTATGAAATAAGTCCCGGAGTGGTTCGCCTTACCGTAGATACTCCTTTTGGAATAGGGGAAAGTCCAGAGATTTTTTATAATACTACGGTGTCAAATGGGGTGAAAGATTTAGCGGGGAATGTTGCCGTAGCGAACTCTGTTATCGCAAGCAGTGGAGTATGGTAACATTGATTTATGTCAAACATCATCAAAACAATACTCGGATTTGCAGGGATTTTGCTTATTGGTCTTGCGGGAGTCTTTGTTTCAGAAATGATGAAACTCGGGGATATAAATACAGCCGTTGCGACGGTTGACAATATTACGAGCGTGCGATAGGATAGCAAGTGAAAGCCGTAGAAATAGGCAGCCCAGAGAAAAGGGCAATAAGTCCTGTGGAGGTCGACTCTAATTCCTTAGTGGGATTTTGGCTTCACGGCTTAAGCGCAAGCGCTTAAGCCGTTTGTGTAATTAAGTGAATGGGCGAATTGAGAGTGTGGGGCTTATTCTAGGTTCCGTGTTCTTGGTTCCTTGTTCTGTTCAAACATATGGCAATTACAAAACAAAAGAAAACAGAGATTCTTGATTCAATGAAGAAGCGATTGACAAACGCAAAGTCTCTCGTCTTTGTTAATTTCAATGCGCTTACGGTTGCGGATACAAAAGTATTGCGTCGCAAGCTCTTGGCGGATAAGATTGGATACTTTGTTGCGAAAAAGACATTGGCAAAGAGGGTCATCAATGATCTTAAGGTAAAAGGGGAGATGCCAAATTTACCCGGAGAAATTGCTATTGCGTATGGAGAAGACCTCATCGCTCCAGCGCGAGAGACCTATGCTTTTCAAAAGATGCCACGCGACAAAGGCTCGATAGCTATTGTCGGCGGGATCTTTGACGGAGTGTTTAAAAGCAAAGAAGAGATGATGTCTATTGCGACTATCCCTACCCTTCATATCCTCCGCGGGCAATTTGTCAATATTATCAATTCTCCACTTCAGCGTTTTGCAATCGTTTTGGAAAAGATTCGCAAGAGCAAAGGTGGGGGAGCGGTAGTAAAGGAAGAGGTGGTGGTTGTTCCAGAAGAAGTAGTTGCAGAAGCACCGGCAGAAGTGGTAGTTCCCGCAGAGGTGGCGAAAGAAGCGGTAGTATAAGGGTTGTTTCTGCCAAGGGATGCCCTTGGCAAAAATTTAAAAATTAAACATTAATATTAAAATTATGACTGAAGAAAAAAAAGATGTAGTAATTCCAGCGAAATTCAAGGATATCGTTGAGAAGATCGACACGATGAGCGTTCTTGACCTTCATGAATTAGTGAAGTTGTTTGAAGACAAGTTTGGTGTTTCGGCGGCGGCAACAGCGGCGGCTCCCGTAGCGGAGGTAGGAGGAGTAGCAGAGGAGAAATCTTCGTTTGGTGTAGAGCTTACCTCGGCAGGTGACCAGAAAATTGCGGTGATCAAAGCTATTAAGGAAGCTCTTGGTCTTGGACTCAAAGAAGCAAAAGATTTTGCTGATGGAGCGCCGGTAATGATCAAAGAAGGAATGAGTAAGGCAGATGCTGATGGTCTTAAGAAAAAGATTGAAGAGGTGGGAGGAAAAGTTACATTGAAGTAACTTTTCGGCCGGAGCGCGTCGGCGCGAGGCGGGGTCGGCGCGCATTTTCAGCAGAAAATGACGCGTGACAAAGTTACATTGAAGTAACTTTAAACATTTGAAATGTAAAGAAAGAAGAGCGGCCTCTCTGAGAGGCCGCTCTTCTTTCTTTACATTTCAAATGCTATACTTGTATTATATGGATACATTAGGAATACTTTTTGGGAGCACTTCGCGGATAAAAATCCTCCGTCTCTTCCTTCTTAACCCGCTTGAAGTATATGATACCAAAGAAATAGCGCTTAAAAGCAAAGTAAGGATTGCAGAAGCGCGGAAAGAAATATCTCTTTTGAAAAAAGCTGGTGTTCTTGCAGGCAAAAGTTTTCTCAAGGATATCCCTCTTAAGCGTGGTTCAAAAAAAATACTTAAAAAACGGATGCAAGGATTTCAGCTCAAGGCATCTTTCCCTCTTCTTTTCCCCCTTAAAAACCTCATTATATCGGAGACGCCTCTTGGTCGTAATGAAATATCAAAGCGTTTCCGCGCCACGGGGAAGATCAAGTTACTCATCTTGTCGGGGATTTTTCTTGACGAGCCTGATTCTCGCGTAGATGTATTCATTGTTGGGGATAATCTTAAGAGACGCTCCATAGAGAATGTTTTGCGTTCTCTTGAAGCTGAAATGGGAAAAGAACTTTCGTATGGGGCGCTAGAGACCAAGGAGTTTCTTTATCGTGCCAGTGTTTATGATAGATTTATCAGAGATATTCTCGATATGCGCCACGATAAGGTGATAGATAGATTGGGAGTGGAGTAGAAAATAGTCAACAAATGAAAGCAGATTTCATTTTCTGCCATGTGGAGCGAGCCCTGCCACCTTGTACTGCCTTGCGCAGGCGCGACGGCGCGAGCAGAGCAATTTTTCAGCAGAAAAATATGTGTGCAGTACAAGGTGGCAGGGCGAGCGGGAGTTATCCACAGGGTTCTTCCATTTCCTTTACGAGGTGGTATAATGAACGGGAAGGAATAAATATTATTAGTTATCAGGTTTTAATAAATTTAAGTTTACGCGCAAGAAAATCTTGCGCAGGACAATACAATATATGCAGTTATTTACAGATTGGGGAGTAAGTCTTAGTGATGCGTTTAACCAAGGTCTTGGAATAGAAATTATTAAATTCATTCCCAAGCTCGCGTTTGCCGTCATTATCTTTATCGCAGGGTGGGTTGTTGGTTTGGTTCTTGGCGAGATAATAGAAAAGATTGTCAATGCATCTAGAATCGACAGGCTTCTTGAAAGCGATGGGGCAAAAAACCTTCTTAATAAAGCAGGTTTCAATTTGAACACGGGAGCATTTTTGGGAGGATTGGTAAAATGGTTCATCATTATTGGTTTTCTCGTTGCCGCTCTCGATGTATTTCAGCTTCAAGCAGTGAATGCTCTCTTGAGTATGGTTGTAATGCAGTTTATCCCTAACATTATCATTGCTTCACTTATTCTCATTGTAGGAGCATTCCTCGCTGAGTTTGTTCAGAAAATAACATCAGGAGCCGCAAAAGCTGTTGATGTAAAATCATCTGGGTTTGTTGGAGGAATTGCGCGATGGGCAATCTGGGTATTCACGATTATTGCCGCGCTTATGCAACTTCATATCGCGGATCAGATATTGAGCACACTCGTAACTGGTCTCGTAGCGATGCTCGCTCTTGCGGGCGGTCTCTCGTTTGGATTGGGAGGCAAGGATGCAGCATCTCGTTTTATCGAGAAGCTTCGTGGGGATATCTCAAATAGGTAAATAGAATCTAGAAAGTAGCAAATAGAAAATAGAAGGATGCACAGAAAAACCCGCCAAAAGGCGGGTTTTTCTGTGCACTTCTGATATTTTCCTTGTTGATTTCCCTCAGTATCACTAATTATGTTATAATATCATTAAATATAAATAACAATGAATCCTTCCCGCATCCTCCTCAAACTTTCTGGCGAACAATTCGCCGGCAAAAACTCTTTTGGTATTGATACTGATTTTCTTCTTGGCCTCGCAAAAGAAATTCACGAGGTCGTCACTGAGACAAAAGCGCAGATCGTCATCGTGGTCGGCGGAGGCAACTTTCTCCGTGGGGCAACGCTTTCAAAAAATGAAGCGACAATCGAGCGCGCAACCGCCGACTACATGGGTATGCTCGCAACGGTGATGAATGGCATGGCGTTCGTCGACATCCTCGAGCACTTCGGCCAACCAGCGCGTTTACAAACACGCATTCGTATTGATTCGGTTGCAGAACCGTTCATTTGCAGACGCGCGATTCGTCATTTGGGAAAAGGGCGTGTGGTGGTGATTGGCGGAGGTACCGGCAATCCATTCGTTACCACCGACACCGCGGCTGTGTCCACCGCGCTTGAACTCGGATGCGACCTTGTTCTCAAGGCGACAAAGGTGGACGGCGTGTATTCAAAAGACCCGCGCAGACATACTGATGCAATAAAGCTCGGCACCATTTCACACCTCGATGCAATAAAAGATGAGAATATTTCGGTGATGGACAATACCGCGATATCACTCGCGATGGACAACAAACTTCCAATAATTGTGTTTGATCTGCTTACGAAGGGCAATATCAAGCGTATTGTAAATGGAGAGGAAGTGGGAACACTAGTGCGCTAATGATCTTTCTACCACTGGGATGTAGATTCAAGAATATAATGCAACACCTGTTGTCTTAAAGAATACCTCAACTGGCGTAAG
>JACQCY010000010.1 GCA_016201355.1 Candidatus Yonathbacteria bacterium
CGACCGAGCCCCGTTTCCGCCCATTCAATTTTAAAAAAATCCCCCGCGAAAAAGAAAAAGCATGGAAAGGTGGAACGGGGCGAGGGTGAGAAGCGAATACTTGGAGCTTCGCAAGACCTTGAGCACCGCAGGTGCGAAAGGTGTACCGTTCCCGTAGAGAAATGGTCGGATTGTGAGAGTCACCACGCAATCGGAGCGTACGCATTGGTCTAAAGCCACCACGCACGCGGAGCGTGCGATTAGTCAGAGTTTTGTTGGAAAAAAGTTCGCGCAAAGGATATAATTAGGTCACCAAGCGTTAAGAAAAAGTGAACTGCTCCACTTTTTTAGCTTTGTGAAAGCGCAACGATATTTTCTCAGCAGAGAAAATCGTGAGCTGGGGTCGCGAGCACTTACATAGGATTTGAGCCTAGCGAAGAATCATATTTAGTGACTCGTGACCACACGAGATTCAGCCGAACGGAAGCGAGTCAATTATCTAAAACAATCGTGACTGTCCCCATTAACCCCCATTAACCCAAAAAATACAAAATATAAATAACCAATGCCTGATTATTTACAATACATCATCTTTCTTGGAGCAACAGTGCAAATGATTGGAATTTCTCCTCATCAGATTCTCTAAAAGCCCCACTGTTGTTACTTGGTGGGGCTTCTTTCTTTTTGAATTATTCTTAATCCGTTCCCTTAGCAAGCGAATTCAAAAGCGCGCGGGTTTTTGGACCGACACTGCCGTAGCCGGGTGTTTTTGTTGAGGCAAGACCGTATTTTTCTTGCAGTCGTTTGACGGCGCGCGCCGTTGCAGGGCCGAAATTGCCATTCACGATTCCTTCCGGATAAAATGCGGGATTCTTTTTCAAAAATTCTTGGAGTGCGCGTACTTCTGCGCCAAAAGAACCGCGCGCGAGAGGTTTCGTAAAAATCTTTTTTGCTTGCGGTGAGGTTGTCTGCGCTCCGATTGCTGAAGTTGTTGTTAGGGGAGAAGAAGTCTGTATTGACGCTTGCGTTACTGTGGGGATTGCGGATGATGTCGGGGTAGCGACAGTGGCGCTTGCCCCGATAGTTTTTGGAACAATCCAAAAAGATATATCTTTGCCACGAGTTGCGTCAAAGCCCCCTGTCTTGCGCTCGGGGACAAGCATTATGGTTATTTGCTCGCTCACGGCGCTTTTGTTGGTAAAGACGACCGTTCCCGTACCACTTGCGGAGATTCGCGGATCAAAAGCGATCACACCGCATTTTGGAGTTGAGGATGCCGACCCTACCGTAAAAAGTACCGAGATATTTTCATTGCAGGAAATTTGCAGATTTGCCCCGGCTGATTTTTCGGTTGCCCAAGAAAATGAAATCGGGACGCCATCCGGTATTCGTTCTGTTGTTGTTGAAACACTGAATGTTGTCGTGATGGGGTCGGGGATGATATTGCTCTCAACAGATACCGTCATTGATTTTGTTTGCATACCATTGTAAATGCCCGACGCCATCATCGGCGTGAGTGTCATTGTAATATTTTGCGCAAAGGGGTCGCTGTTATTAAACGATAGGGGAATGGATCCCGAGGCGGGAAGACCGTCTGTAAACAAATAAGTGTTACAAGGAATCTCTCCCGCTCCGTACGAAGTTGAAGTTGTGCGGATGGTCGAGGCGCAGGAGATGGAAAGATTTACTCCGTCAATCAAACTTCCTGACCACGAAAGCGTGTACGGTGTTTGAGACGGTGTGCTTGTCGCTGTCCCCGATAAACCCTCGATGGGCTCTGCGACGGGAGCGACTGAGATTTGGATGTCTTGGCGACCAAGAGGGTAATCAGCTCCCATGGCGTCTTTGGGAATGACGCGCGCGGTGAATGATTTGTTCGCGCCGGAAAGGTTCCATACGGAAAGGTCTATGCCGTCGACTGATGTTGAGACCGAATTTATGGGTGTATCGCAAGGGAAAATAGTTCCGTCTGTTTTTTTAAATTTAATGCCGACAGTGCAGGGAATAACAAATGAATAACCACCCGCACTGGCAACGCTCCACGCAAACGATGCGGATTGCCCGGATTTGAGAGAATACGAGCCCGCAATAAATGATGCGACCGATGGGTCTGCGGCATACGCATACACGGGTAGAGTGAATAAAAACCCGATAAGGAATAGTATGTATTTCATATGATTTATTATAACAGATAAGATTTATAAAATATCTAATCTTTATTGAATTACGAAACTCTTTCTCACCACACATTTTCATGGGTACGCCGTAAAATTCTGCTGAATTTTCGGCTCACTCTCGCGTCGTCACGCTCCGAGAGTCCCCTGAAAACGCGTGGTTTCGACAAGTTTCGTAATTTGTAATTTTGGTTTAATCTTCAAATATATTAGAATGGTAAGTATTCACATATTTTTCCCCTATCAAAACAATGGACGACATCTACCAACAATCGCTCGACTTCCACAAAAAACCTCATGGTAAAATCTCTTTCCTTCCGCGATTGGCATAGGAACGATTACCCTGTACACCTCTATTTTGTTTAACATAGACACCCCTTTTTATTTTTTTCGTGCTTCTTCAAAGGAAGACGAACCTAAGACAAACATATTACATTATTTCTACCTTGTTAAGTGGCAATTCCAGTGTTGTAAATTTTGCGTCTTTGACAATCCTTCCATCGTCGAGGATAAGGAAATAGGGGAGGTTGAGGCGTTTGAGACGAGGAATTGCTTGGTCAATTCCTAAGAGAATTGCTAATGATGCTTCCGTGTCGGCTTGTTCGCAGGTAGGAGCGATAACGGTTGCGCTGACAATATCCCCCGATTCATAGCTTGCTTCACCCTTCTTCATATCAATAAGATGGTGCCATTTCTTTCCATCTTTTTCGCCGTGTGTTTGATAAATTCCTGAAGTTGCCACACTTGTGTCGCGCGCGCTGATAATAGATACGATGGCACGAGGATCGCGCGGGTCTTGAATGGCAATATTCCATAGAGTTCCGTTTTTGAAAGGTCCACGAGTCAATATATCGCCCCCTGCATTAATCATAAAGCCGGGCACACCAACAATCTCCTCTCCTGCTTTATCTATCGCTAACCCTTTTACGATACTTGCTGGCTCAAGAATTTGCCCCTCGGCAAGACGGATAGAAAGTTCTCTATCGTCAAATTCAATCGTGCGATAGGTGGGAAGAGGGGAAGGCAGAGAAAAATCTTTAGGAAGTCCGTAGCCGTATGAAGCAAGAATTCCTCCGACGGATGGGTCAAATACGCCATCGGTTTCTCTTGCGAGGGTCACGCATTTTTTTAACACCTGAAAAAGATCGATGCTTACCTTGCACCAATTCCCCTTATTTGTATTGAGTCGATGAAGCTCGCTCGTCTCTTTGAAGCGACTGAATTTTTCATCATATGCGCGGAATACTTTCTCGGCGCGTTCAGTGTATTTGTCGGCTTCCTCTTTTGAAATACCTACGAATGTAATATGCACCGGTATCCCCATTGAGTGAAAAACCCTGTTTTCTTCTTTTGTCGTCATCTGAGGAATCAATCCTTGTCCCGCCAATCATCATCATCATCGCCACGATAAGAACGAGGGATAGAAGGGGCGGGAGTGCTTGTCTTTGGAACGGTGTTTCCAGATATGGAAGTTCCCGTCTGCTCGCCCGCTTTTACGATAGCGCTTTCCAGCGACGATTTAAACGCGATACTGGTATAGGTGGCGCCTGAAACACCCTGGATGTTTGCGTTGCCGGCTTTAAGCGCCTGGTTGACAAGATACGGTTGTGCATAGATAGACGGAGGAGAGTTGGGGACTTTTGGCATTGTCACCGCAATTATTTTACCTCCTTTGACCTCTATTGCCGCAACGACATTACCATAGGGGGTCTGGTAAGTATTGCCGGTAAAAGAGCCTTTTGATCCGCTTGTCCCCGATGGAACCACTTTATTTGAAGAAGGATTTGGCGAAGGGGGGAGAGGAGCAGTGTCTCCCGGAGAGTTCTTTTTAATACGATTGATACCGAGTACGATTATGGTAACGGACATCAAGGCAAAAAAGACGATAAAGTAATTTTGTAAATTTTTTAAGAAAGTTCTCATTTTTTACGGATTTTATGAATTAGTCGTCACAGAGAAGTAGACGGGGCAACTTCTATTTTATTTCAAAGAGCTCGCGTACTTTTGATTTAACAAAGAACCACCATCCGACAAGGATGATAACTTCTCCGAAGTAGAGAGCAGTTAGGGCAATGGTGATGTCGCGAATCTCGCGCTCGGCGGAGTTTTCCGAAATGGTGAGGATATAGTTATTTTTTGGATTTGCGTATGCGATATAATCTTTGTCTGTTTTTATCTCGTAAAAACCTACCCGCTCAAGTTTATCTGTGCGAATGGCGATAATGTCTTCAGGAAGGTTGAACGATTGACTTGCTCCAGTGGTCTTTGGCGGTAACGATTCTGATGCGGTAAAAAGTTCGTTTCTTAGCTCACTCATTTCAAGGTAGCTGAGCGTGCCTAATACAAGAAGGTGCAAGGCAAAAAGGACAACCAGTACGATGATGCCGTAGTTTTGTATTCCCTTCATTTCGTGATTCAATATGGTTTCGTTCGTTCCCATTCTTTAATTATCATCATCAGTATACTTCTTTATCCAAATTTTTGCACGAATATCTGTTTCTCGGGTACCCCTATTTTTTTGAGAAGATCAAGAACCCCCATCGTCATAATAGGGACTCCGCAGATATACACATCGCTCTTTTTAAGAAAATCTTCAATGTCTGCCGTATGATTGGTCACAAAACCACGCGCGCCTTTCCATTCCGCGCTTCCCGCGGAAAGCACGGGGATGAAACGGAAGAGTGGATTTTGAGCGAGTATCTCAAAATCTTTTTTAAAAGCAATATCTTCTTCTTTTGGGGTGCCGAGGAGGAGTACGGATTCAACATTTTCTTTGAGTGCTTCCTCTGTCATCCGGCGGAATGGCGCGACACCGGTTGAAGTGGCAAAGAATACTTTTGAACGACCTGTACCATAGCGATAAGGGAAATCGTCAAAAGGGCCGTAACAGACAACTTTTTCACCCACGGGAGCTTCGGCAAAATAACGCGCGCCTACGCCCATTCCGGCAAAACTGACAAGGAGGGTGAATGAAGTCGTATTCGCCTTTGCCACAGAATACGCACGGGGAACACACCCCGAAGTTTGCGCCTGAATATAGCATCCAATAGGAAAAGGTTTTGATATGGGTTCAGGGAGCGCTATGGTCACTTTCTGAATGCGTGAACCGATGCGCTCGGTTGCAATGATCGTGCCGGTAAAATGGGGCGCTTCTTCAAACCACGCGCGTATGGTGTTGTAAATTTGTTTAAAAAAAAACATTGAAATTAAATTGGAATACAGCGAGAAGAACATGAATGAAAAGAAAACCGAGAGCAAGCCACCCAAACCAATGATGAAGGGGAGTGAAAGGGATTTGCCATTTCATAAAAGCTCGGTAATTGAATTGTTTAATGAGGGCGGTAATGCAGAGAGAGAGGAAAAAGAATCCTCCGATCATTCCCGTCCACCACACGAGATCGTTACTGAGAAAAGTTGTTGCAATCTGTCCTGTCATAATTTGAAAGTGTAATGTATTCAGTTTTTTTTTGCAAATTTTGCGATGTCGCTATATTTTATTTATTGCGTGTGATATAGTAAAAAAAGAAATATGGTCTTTGTCCTCGCTAACCCTAACCTTTAGAAGAAAGGAGGTTTTTATGTACAGAATATGGTTTTTTCTTTGTTGTGCAGGACACGGTCTTTGGGCAGTAGTATCGCCCGATGAGTATGGTTATATTCTTAGAGGGGAAGATGAGATAGAATCCTCTCTCGACCTTTTTGGTCATCCTTCTGGCCATCACTGAAAGGGGTTTTCCATTCTCCATCCCCCTCGCACGGCTTCGTTCGCGCGGGGGGGATTTTTGTGTATAATTGATAAATGAATATACGGAAGATTTTGTCACAGAACTTCTTTGAGAGGGATACACTCACGGTTGCGCGAGAGCTTTTAGGGAAATATCTTGTGAAAAAAATACGAGGGAATGAAATTGCAATGATGATTACCGAAGTGGAAGCGTATGACGGCTTTGAGGACAAGGCATCACACGCGCATAAAGGCGAGACCGCGCGCAATAAACCGATGTTTGGCAAAGCAGGCGTATGGTATGTCTACCTTGTGTATGGGATGCACGAAATGCTTAATATTGTGACGGGGAGAAAGGGATACCCCGCAGCGGTGCTTATCCGTGGGGTTGAGGGGATTGCTGGTCCCGGACGACTTACCAAATTTCTCAAAATTACTCGCGCGCAAAATAATACATTAGCAGGTCGCAAAAGTGGTTTATGGATAGAAGATCGTGGCGTGGTAATAAATAACAAGCGGATTAAAAAAACATCGCGCATCGGTGTTCTCTATGCCGGCGTGTGGGCAAAGAAGAAATATCGGTTTTTGTTGAAATAAAAAAGCAGGACGGTGGTTTGTCCTGCTGTCGTTCCCTTAACGGTCTTCAAGGGGGATACCTTTCATGAGATTCAACTCATGAATTTCAGCGTCTTTAAGGCGTTTTTCTCTTGGAGGGGGAAGTTTTGTTTCTTGTTTCTCTTTTACCCTCTCCTTGGGAAGGTGTTTTAGGAAAATTGTCTGAAGAAAGAGAGGGAGTTTCTCAATTGCCTCTTTTCTTTCCTCTATCGAAGGAACGAGAAATTGATCTTCTATTTTTCCCATAATTTTTTCCTCCTTTTTTACTGTAATTAATGATACCTTTTATATTTATTTTGTCAAAATGATTTGCGATAGAATTTTTTTTGCGTTACAATGTCCCCATAACGATTTAATTTTTAGCCACTACTATTATATGAATTCACATGTCTATCAAAACTCGATTTTCTGGATTGAAATTGAAAAAATAAAACCAAATCCGTTTCAGCCGCGCAAAGAGTTTGATGAGCTGAAACTTCGCGACTTGGCGGATTCGATAAAACAATACGGCGTCCTTCAACCGCTCGTGGTAACACGGCACGAGAGAGAAAAACCCGAAGGAGGGCTGGTGGTGGAATACGAACTCATTGCGGGTGAGCGTCGTTTACGCGCGTCAAAAATGTCCGGACTTACACAAGTACCCGTGCTTATTCGTATCAGCGAAAAAGGCGCCGAAGAAGATGATCAAACAAAACTTGAACTTGCCATCATTGAAAATCTCCAACGAGAAGATTTGAATGCGGTTGACCGCGCGCGGGCTTTTGATCGCCTCTCTCGCGAATTCAATTTTAAACACGCGCAGATTGCGCAAAAAGTTGGAAAGAGCCGCGAGTATGTATCAAACACTATCCGTATCCTCGCTCTTCCTGAAGAAATTCTCACTGCGCTTGCGGAAAGGCGTATCAACGAGGGACATACACGCCCGCTTCTTATGCTCGGGGACCGCAAAGAAGAGCAGACGACACTCTTCAAAGAGATTTTATTTAAAAAACTCAATGTGCGCGAGGCGGAACGAATTGCGCGAAAGATTGCCGTCAATAAAGTACGCAAACAAGAACGAGGCTTTGACCCAGAAATATTGGAACTTGAGCAAGAACTTACCGAAAGTCTGGGTACGCGCGTGCAGATTGAAAAGAAAGAGGTGGGGGGTAAAATCGTTATTGATTTTTTCTCCAACGATGATGTGCGAAATTTTGCAAAACGGCTTCACGCAGAGATGAAAGCGTCGCAAAAATCCGGAGTAACGTCTGTCCTTCCCGTCGAGGGCTCTCAAGAAGTAAATACACCAGCGGAGCCGGGAGATCTTGAGGAGGCGGGGGCAAATCCACTAGAGGAAGTTATCTCTGAGGACGAAGACCTCTATAATATCAGAAATTTTTCACTCTAGTACTAGGTACCCAATTACTTTTTTTTAAAAAACTTGTTTGATATAATCTCGATAAGATCATTCTTTTCAAGGTAAGCGCGAATGTGTCTTTTTGCGATGGTGGTCTTGGTGTAGTCAAGCCACTTGCTTTTTGGAGAAGCATTTTTCTTTGTTTCAATTTCTACGATGTCGCCGTTTTTGAGTTCTGTGCCAAGAGGAATAAGTTTATGATTTATCTTTGCTCCCGCAATATGGTCGCCGATATTTGAATGTATGGTGTACGCAAAATCAATAGGAGTAGAGCCTTCAGGCAAGTCTATGACATCACCATGTGGTGTAAATACAAATACGCGACGATTAAAGAAATCCATACTGAGGTTTTTGAGAAAATCATCTGACTGCGCGACTTCCTGTTGCCATTTTGTAAGATCCTTGATCCATTCGGTGCTTTTTTTAATTCCATTACTTTTCGTACCACCCTCTTTGTAGGAGAGATGCGAGGCAATACCATACTGCGCTTCGCGGTGCATTTCTTCGGTGCGGATTTGAATCTCGATAACACCGCCATCTCCGCGAAAGATCGTGGTATGGAGAGAACGATAACCGTTTGGTTTGGGTACGGCAATATAGTCTTTGATCCGACCGGGGACAGGGCGCCAATGTTTGTGGATAATACCGAGGGCGCGGTAGCAGTCTTCAACTGATTTTACGATGACGCGCACGGCGAGGATATCATATACCTTGTTAATTTCCACATTTTTTCGTTTTAGTTTTTTCCAAAGGCTGTAAAGATTTTTAACACGGTAGTCTACACGAGCATTTTTTATATCATTGGCGACGAGTTCTTTCTGTATGGAGCGATAGATTTTCTTGGCATTTTTTTCGTCAATAACTCGTTTCGTTTTAATGATTGCCGTCATCTTTTCGTATTCTTCTGGGTACGCGTAGGGGAATGCTCCGTCTTCCAAAATACTTTTCCATTTGCTCATACCAAAACGGTCAGCAAGGCGCGCGTGAATTTCGAGAGTTTCGAGAGCCAATCTTTTTTGTTTTTCCTGAGGGATATATTCAAGAGTTTGAATATTGTGCATACGATCGGCGAGCTTGATGATGAGCACGCGAATATCTTTAGATATCGCAATGAAAAATTTACGGAGACTTTCAACATGGCGCTCTACCCCTCGATATTTGATGGTTCCGAGTTTGGTGACTCCTTCAACGAGGAAACGAACGGTTTTCCCGAATTCTCTTTCAATTGTTTCAGGAGGGACGCTTGCATCTTCTATGGAGTCGTGGAGAAGCCCCGCAATGATGACGGTTGCATCCATATTGATCGTTGCCAAGCTGTGCGCCGTAACTGCCACATGACAGAAATAGGGTTCTCCGGAACGGCGTTTTTGCCCTTCGTGCGCTTTTTCTGCGAATAAATAGGCCTTTTTTATAAAATCACTGTCTTTTTTTGAAAGGTCGCTTAACAAGGAGAGAATTTCATCAACCGTAGGACAAGGGAGATTTTTCATTATTTATATGATAGGGGAAAATTAATTAAAAGTCCACGAAGATATTGACTTTTAATTCGTTTTGTCTATTATAATAAAAAGCTTGGTATTAGTTTTAAAGTTTCAAAAATTACCTAAGGGATGGTTTATTCTATTTCTCTAGGAATTATAATAAACCAAAGAAAACACCCACTTAATTGACATTA
>JACQCY010000003.1 GCA_016201355.1 Candidatus Yonathbacteria bacterium
GTTCATCGTCCTCGACGATCATTACTTTCTTTTGTTTGTCCATATTGATACGAATATAAAAATTCCAGAATTATTAATGTGTCTAATAAACATCCCTAAGCACCAAGATATTCTTTTATTTTACTGACCACTTCTTGCGTCGAGCAACTGATCTTGATTATATATTCATTGGCGCCGAGCGCAAGCGCGCGCTCTTGATCAGGACATTGCCCCAGATTAGAAAGAACGATGATAGGAATATTTGCTATCTCCGCGTTTTGCTTGACCTCTTTAATCACCTCAAACCCGTCCTTTTCAGGCAACATAATATCGAGAATGATGAGATCGGGCTTCTCTTGAAAAATTGCTCCCGCCGCGCTTCCCCCGTCTTTCACACACACAGTATGAATACCTTCTTTTGAAAGCTTCATCTCATAAACACTGGAGATGTGCTCGTCATCTTCTACGATCATTACTTTCTTACCACAATCGTCCATAAATGCATTATATCATACCAGATACAGAAGCAATATTGGTACTGGTGGAATATAGAATATTCAACATTCTACCCCTATCCTCCCAATTGTTTTTTGAGTGCGGTGATTTCCTCTTTTAATTCCATCATTTTCAGCTCTCTCCCCACCATAAGCTGATTAAATTCCGCCATTTCATAAGCGCTTTTTTTTAATTCTTGTTCCGTCGTTTCCTTTTTTGCGAGACTGTCTTTAAGATTGGTATTTGCGACCGTGAAAGCATTGATGACAATGTTGAACGAATTTACAATCTCGCTGAATTCATCCTTGGTATTGAGAACAATCTTTTCGCTTTGAGTATTTTCGAGCATTCGCCCTGTTGCATGGCGTAATATATCAATAGTCTCTTTAACTCCGAAATAAAATCCAACAAAAAGATACACGACGAGAGCAAGAGATATTCCCACCAAGGTAAAGAGGATGTTTCTTCTTTGCTTGAGCGCGTCAATCCTGTTTTGCAAAAGAGTATTGATCACGGGCACCGCCTTGTTATAAAAATTAAATACGCTATCTATTGATTGTGTGGAAACATTATAATATTCTTCTCGCAAAAGTGTATTTGTATCCGCTCGAATGATCTTTTTGTCAACAACAGATAAGAGTGTTTCAACTCCATCGGTAGCATCCTTGAGGGGCATAGCGAGTATTTTTTGAATCTCGTAATCATCCGCAAACACAAATTTCATTCTTGTGTTGAGTCTTTTAATATTAGCGTCTGCCGTATTTGAAAGGGATAGAAATATCTGTTTCTCTCCGTACGACATCCGCTTTCCGGGGGGAAGAATCAATCCCGACGCGCGGAGTTGCCCCATATTCTCACTGATAATAGGCACTCTGTTTATAAACGCATCAATAAGATATGAGGTGCTCAAATGCTGGTCAAGGGTGAGGTTTGAATTATCTCCTATATATACGATAAAGAACATAATATCCTGAATGAGGCTCGTATGCGCCCGAAAACTCGTCTCGGGAGTAAAAATATTTTTGTCAAACTTTTGTTTTATATCAATCCATTCATTTTTTATATCCCTGATGCGCGCTGGTTCAGCTCCCAATTTAAGCTCTATCCCCTTTTCGACATCCATGCGTTCAAGCTCCATTAAAACGCTATCAATCTCCTTCCTCTTATTGAAAAGGGTTTGATTAAAACTCGTTTCTCCGCTTAATACCACTCCCGTAATACCCCGATGCTGTTGCATATCTTTAAGAAGAAGTTGCGCGGGAGTTAGGTACATAATCCCATTCTGTTCCATTTGAATAGTCTTTATTTCTGTATTAATCTCTCCCACAAAAAAATAGAGTCCCAGCGCTATGGGCGTCGCAAAGAGAATGCTGACGATGAGAAATTTCTGCGGGTAGCGAAACCTGCTCATTAAAAACACTCCCGGCGCGCAAATTTTCCTATAGATAACATTGAAATTCATAGTTAGTTATATTTTATCAAATTATTTCATTATGACAAATTATTGTTTATCCTTATTTTCTTCTTTGTTGTCATTTCGAGGGATGGTGAAAATAAAGGTAGTTCCCTTGCCTTCCTCGGTCTCAAAACGCACTTCCCCTCCCCACGCTCCAACAAGGTCTTTTACAAAAGCAAGGCCGAGGCCTGAGCCGTCGGGGACTTTCTGGATAGCATTTTCAGCGCGGAAAAATTTTGAAAAGATGCGAGATTGTTGCGATTTTGGAATGCCAATACCATTATCTTTTACCGAGTAGACGACACTGCTCTCATCGTCAAGAGTCCAGAACGCCTTGATAAGACCTTGTTCGTTCGTATAACGAATTGCATTTGAAAAGAGATTGAGGATCACTTGACGAAGCGTAAGAGAATCAAGAAAAACAACTACCGGGTCTCCAAGAGGAGGCTCGACAGAAAAGGAGAGTTTCTTTTCATCAATAAGAGGTGTAAGCTCATTCACAATCTCTGTCGTGAATGCAGTGAGATCAATGTGTGTTTTGTCTTTTTTAACTTTACCACTTTCCACGCGAGAAATCCCCAAAAGGAGGTCTATGGTCTGATAGAGCCGCTCCGCGCCATTGTGAATCTCATCCAGGAAATCTTTTTGCTCTTTGGAAAGCGCGCCCGCATCTTCGTCGAGAAGCATCTCTGAATACCAACGAATGGTCGTGAGTGGTGTCCTGAGCTGGTGCGAAGCAATTGAAATAAACCCTGATTTCGCATTATCAAATTCACGGTCTTCGGTATTATCCCGAATAATAATAACCCCCCCTGTTGGAGCAGTGGCAGAGGAAATAGGGAGGGGAGCAGACGGGGACGTATCTTTTTGAGATATTTGAGCAGAGATAAGAGGCGCAACCGAAAGGGACACGGGGATATAGGTCTCGTGATTTTTTGTCGTAATATAAAGATCATCCTCAAGGTCGGTCGCCACCACCGACTTGGTAAGGAACATTTCCTCTGTCGGCCACAGCGTAACGGGCACCTCATCTTTTTTATTTCTCCAAAGTTTCATAACCGTCCGCAGGTCTTTGCCCTCGAGATCAGCGCGCGCCATAGCAAAGAAATCCAATATCTTCGGATTTACCATAATGATCTTATAATTTCCATCGATAAGGATGAGCCCGTCTCCAATAGAAGACAGCGTCGTCTGCAAACGGATGCTTTCGACTTTGAGTTTTTCTTTTGTCTGCCATATATCCTCGAGAATATTCTGCATTGCGCGCTTGGAATCATTGAGAAATTTTTCTTGTTTCTCGTGCATTTGAACATCTCCTTCGAGTAAAAGAGTTTTTTGATAAAGCTCGACACTTGTTGATTCAAGTTTATTTTGGGTGATTCCGATCGTATCGAGCATTGAGTTAAAAGTCCGCGCAAGATACCCAATCTCGTCTCTGCTATCGACATTTACACGAACGGCCATTTCCCCGCTGGATACTCTTTTTGCTCCATCGATGATCCGCGTCAGATCATCGAGCGAGCGACGACTGCCAAAAAAGACCGCAAAAATAATGGTAAGCAATGTTATTCCCCCGCCCAAGATTGTCTTTTGCACCAATGTGCTGAGGAGCGCATACGCTTCTTTTGTCTCTACCTCGCTCAAAATGACCAGCCCTTGATCTTTGATGCACATTGAGATACCGAGGACAGACGCTCCGCGATAATTGACATATTCTTTTGCAACTTCTTTATTGTTTTTAAAACATTCATCAATCGGTTCGGTATTGATATATGTCTTTTTCACGATATCCTCCTCTGAGAAAGTCCTTGTGGGGGTGATGAGTAAATGCTCTTTGTTGACCACATATCGTTCTGAAGTGTTAAAACTCTGGGTAAATCCTTTGCTCGTAAGCGCCTCCTTTGCGGAGGAATCAACCCTGCCTATTGAAAAAACATCTGACGAAGAAATAGGAATAAAGTGAACGAGAAGCACGGCAGGGAGTGGAATAAAATTGCCCTGTTCGTCGGTTTTTGTAGAAAAGACACGCGTGGTGATATGGAACATCGGATCCGTGATCTCATCTTCTTCAAAGACCATGCTTCGCACGAATGCTTCGCCAAAATTTGCATTGATTGTTTTTGAAAAATAATGCGCCCCAAACTTATCCTCCTCTTCCGCTTCATTGACGCCACGGTGACTCGCGCGAGACGAAGCAACCACGATACCATTTTCATCGAGGAGATCCACCATAAGAACCTGCGTGTCATACTTCATCTTCTTTTCGCGAAGATACGAACCAAAATCGTTAATCGCTGTTTCGCGTTCGCGTGGAGAATTATTCTTATCTACAATCTTTTCCACTAAATCCTTGAGATAATTATCGGAACTCCAGTTGATTGTAGTGGTCTTTAACCCATTGATGAAGGTAAAATATGTTGATTCATTTTCCTCGGCAATCACGCGAAAATTATTCACCGTCTGCTCTTTGAAATTCGGCTTCACCGAAAACTCCACATACACAAAGATAGCCACGGACAAAGAGATGACTATTGCGCCAAAGAACAAGGAGATTTTAGTGCGAAGAGACATAAAGATAAGGCGAAAAACTGAAGACGAAAGACTAAAAGATAAAACGAAAGAAAATACAACTTCACAAAAAACATATTTTTAATTCACGCTCATTTAGTATATCAATTTATTTATATATTCACTACCCTGCGGGGAGAAAATATCGCAACTGAAAACAATCGTGTCCCCATTAATCTCCATTAATCATTAATAATAAGGAGAGAAAAAAACCGCGGGAGCGACGAGAATTACGAATTATGAATAAGAAAAAGCGAAAGCACTTTTTTACTTGTCTTATTCTTAATTCTTGATTCATTATTCTTAATTCTGTTTCATTTCTAATTCGTCAATTCACTCCAAGTCGCGCTGGTAATCTCACCATCCGAAGGTGTCCCTCCGTCGAAGACAATAGAAACTTGCACCCTTCGTGAACTTGCCTTCATTATGCCATTTGAAAGAATTATCTTGGGGTCTCCCGAGCTTCCTGTCCCCGCGGAGACGCTTACTTTCGCGCAATCATTGAGCAAACTGCATCCGTCCGTACTAAAATCAACAAAGTAGCAGTCGGTGGCGCTACATGTGTAATTTTTATTGCGCGCGATCTTGATGAGCGCGTCGCGCGCGCCCGCCTCCGCATAGAATAAAGCGCGCGATGATTGCGCTCCGCCCTGCGAAATAAAAGACTCCGTGAGCGACACCGCAGTGATACCCACCGCAACTGCAAGCGCCATTACGCCGAGGACGAGGACGGCGGGAAGGGTTGTGATACCACGGGAAGAACGAGGGGGAACGAGGAAGAACGAGGAAGAACGAGGGTGAACATGGAAAATGCTTTCTCTCTTTAGTCCTTTTTTAAAAATCTTTTTGTTCATAATTTATGTATTTTCGTTCCCCCTGTTCCCCTTGTTCTTCCTGTCCCGATTGTTTTTCCCTATCTTAAATTTACCGTCGTGCGAAGCATATCCGTGTAAGTCCAGTCTGTACTTGAAGCATTATAGCTAAATGTCATAGCGACCTGTATTGCCGTCGTTGTCGCGGCAAGTGGCGTATTATAATTTTCAATTCGCGTAAAGGTCGGCGTATCAACGAGGACATTCGTCCCTGATACGAGAACGGGCGACCCTGCTCCCTCTTTTCTGCGCAACTCCCCAGCGAGCGTATCGTAGATAATCGTCGTCCCCGAAACTGTCGCTTGAAGAGTCGCTGACGGCGTACCGAGGAGAGGCGTAGTGATGACCGATGCGCCTTTGAGATCTTGGCGGATGCGCTCCGTCGCAAAACGAATTGACGCATTGACCTCATTGCGCGCTTGCGCCTGTCCGCGCGCCTTTGAAAGAGAAATAAATGAATCCGACACAACGACCATAAGCCCCGAAAGAATAGCAATGTAGATCAAAAGCTCAAGGAGAGAAAAACCCTGCTGGGCGGAACACGGAATACGGCGTAATGCGGGCTCTTGGTTCCGTTCTGTGTTCTGTGTTCTGTGTTTTTTCATTTTTCGTCTTTTACTTTTTACTTTTTACTTTTTACTCGTAAGCGCGAGTACGCGCTTATGGTGCCCAGTTTACCACGACATCATTCACTATGGGACTCGCCGTACCGCCCGTGATACAATCTCCGGAACACAAACGCACGCGATAGCGGAAGTAGCGTTGATTATTGTGTTGCGCGGGTGAACAGCTTAGCTCAACGGGTACATCAGTCCCCGTGGTATCGTAATAATTTGTAGTGTTACAAGTTCCCCCGCTACTGCCATAAAACGACCACGGCCCCGACGATGAATCAGAGGTCGCCAGCTGAAACTGCACTTTACCTAGACTGCCATTTTGATTACCTTTCCACATAATAGAGTTGTAGGCGGGACCTTGGAGCGCGGCGCCTGTGGTAAAAGTATCAAAGACCGCAGAATCAAGCGTGCCCGTCGCCGGCAGACCGCTCGCTATAATTGCCTTGGCATATTGCGTATATACAAATCCTGTGGTCGCGCCGTTATTCGTCACCCGAAAACAATAGGTATTTCCATTTACCGCATTGCTTGAAGCGACGAGAGCGTACTCAATCTCCGTAAAACTTCCCGCGGCGAGGGTAATGGCGCTCGTTGTATTGCTCGTGGTCTTTGTCTGTCCGTCAACCCAAGTACTTCCCACATCAGTAAGCCCCGTCGTGGGAGGCGTGCCAACATTGGTCGTCGCCACACCATCGGTGATATTCGTCGAAGTGGCAATGACCCACGCATTTGCTCCATAGGTTGTAGGTACCGCGGAATAGGTACCGCTCGAACAGGTGGTAGTCTCCGCCACCTCAAGCGTGAATACGGGTGCCACACCACGGGTCCACCCCCCATCATTCGCTACTTCCAAGCGCAGGCGCTTGAATGTATTCTTGGGAAAAGTTGTATACTGCGTGTCTTCATTCACAGGCCAACATCCCCCTGTCGTCGCAGATTCACTACATCCCGCATCCTCCCGCCAACGATAATGCGCTTGGTCGTAACTTGAGACAAAAAGACTATAGAGCCAATAGAGAACGCCTGAGTACACCGTATAGGTGCTCCCCGTAGATGTCGCGGTTGCATTCTGTCCGCCGGCATTGTGCAGTCTAAAAGTTGCCGAGGTTGAAGTCCCCACCGTACTCTCTATATCCCCCGCGTGTATCTCAAAGCTCGCCGAAGTGGATTCAAAGGCAAGCGCAGAAGGCAAAAAATAGGAGAGAGAAAATAGAATTGATATAAAAACAAACAAACTAATTATGGGTTTTTTTGTTTTCATCCCGTTAGAAATTCATCTTAGTAAAATGGGCCATTAGATAATTCGACCTCTCGTTTGCTTTCTTATATTCTACAAGAAAAACAGCGAAACTTCTAATGGAATTTGTACTTCTTTGCCCAAAACTTCTATTTATACCATCCCCAAATAATGCTTTCCGATAGCATTCAAAATCTCGTGGCGAGATGAAGAGAAAAATACGAGGCATATGTGGATATGACGAGGATTTTTCTCAAGATCGTAGCCCGAGATTTTGAAGGATTGTCGAAAATGATTGATTGGGGATGGTATTACTACTTGCTACTTTCTGTATTCTGCCCTTCTCCTTCCTCAAGAAGCTTCACCACTTCAGATTCCGAGGAGAGTTTTTCCCAATACAAAACCGCTATACGGTTGACAAAGAATGTATGGTCGGAAGAGAGAACTTTATCATCCCCCCTTCTTACCATCCTCATCGATTGTTTTGGCGCTTGCTGTAAAGCAAAATTCTTGCTCGTCGATACTTGCATAGGATCCTGATACGCTTCGGCAAAATGCACATCTTTAAGGATGATTTTGTCTTCTCTCACAGAAGAGATATGCCCAAAATATACTTGGTTGTTGATGAGATACACCGCATACCACGACGAGTCACGCTTGCCCCATGAAGAAAAATCACCTTTTGAACTCAACACAGTGCCCACACCAAGGATGACTGCGATAATTGCAATGAAAATTATTTTTTTACACATAGTATTAGAATTAGCCTATCCCCGCGTTGAAGTCAGACTTCCACAGAGTACTGTTGAAGTCTGACTTCAACGCGGATTATACCAACTCCCTGTCTTTCCTTGATCAGCAACAAAGAGATAGTAGTTACCGCTTGGTAGATTAATGTCGCGGAGGTCCATTTTTATGGTGAAGAGTTTGCTTGCACCACACTCAAACGCGCGATTGCTTCGCGCCGCTCCCGGATTTGTGCGATAGTCATCCTTAGCATCAAAAATGAGGAGTACGTAGTAGGTATCGTGGCAAGCCCCCGACACAGAAATTGTCTTGCCAACACCGGCATCATACGTAAACGATTTAAAATTTGTCGGCGCCTTGAGAATTTTACTGTCGGTCGCTTTTACCGGAGTATTCGTCTTGCTCGTATCCACCATAACAAATGTCTCCACGGGTACTTGTGGAGGAGGAGGAGTAGTAGTCTCAGACGATATTTCTATTTTTTTCTCGGACGCAATATAGGTGGTTTTCTTCGCCAATCCCCCCAAAAATACGCCGTACACTACACCGACAACAACAAGCACGCCCACAATAATAATCGCAATCGTCCTTCCATAATGTTTTTCTTCGCGCGCTTCTTCTTGTTGTGTTGTTTCTGGTTCCATATATTTTTTACTTACTTAAATTGATTGTACCACAATCTTAATCATGGGTGCCATCATATTTAGCGATGTATTCATATGTTCTTTCCGACACATCCTTCATTATTCTTCCAACTTCTTTTTCTGTCTTTCCCTGCATCATCACAATGAGGAGATAGGGGCGATTGGGCAGATATACGATTCCCGCATCCATATAAACATCTTCACTCGGAATCACCCCGATTTTATGCGCGAATTCCGTCCCTTTTGGCAAACCTTGTTCAAGATATTCGGTAAATGGAGTTTTCATGAGCAAGGTAAGAATCTTGCTTGAATCCTCCTTTGATAGAAACGCCGCATTGTAGAGGGAGCGCAATACCACCGCATATCGTTTCGCGCTAATTTTGCCGTCATTGGTAAAAAAATCTTGCA
>JACQCY010000004.1 GCA_016201355.1 Candidatus Yonathbacteria bacterium
AAGGTTAATACATCACCGCAAAAAAAGCGACCACTTGTGGTGGTCGCTCTAGAGGGAGGGGCGGGATATGGTTAATGTAATCCCCCTATTCCTCCCCCACTGAATTTTTTAACGAAGTCCTCATCGGACTCTACCTTTTTAGTCGTTTTCTCCTCAGGTGGCGCGAATGCTTTAAACCCGCAATTACACCTGAACATGTCCCTCTCCCTCTTTACCTTTTTGCCACAATTCGGACAAAATTGGCAAGAAGGGCAAAACCCCTTTTCTTTGCCGTCTTTGCCACATTTACCGCATATTGCCATAAAGTCTCCTTTTCCTTTTGATTTTTTACTTTATTCTACTTTACATAATACCACACCACCTCCAAAAGTCAAGGATTTTTTGGTAATGTCTAAACACCTAGGGGTATTCTCCGTAAACACCGGTCGTTGGTGTTGTATCTTTACGGCAATACGGGCATACTATAGATATGAAATTAAGTGTTGCGATTTTTGCATTGATGATGATCGTTGGCGCTGTTCTTATGGGAGATCGAAATCTCACCCGAACTTTCTTTGATAATATTTCTATGCCTGCATCGGTATTTTTCACGCAAAGTGTTAAAGCAACGGATTTGCGCGAAACATTTGACACTGTCTCAAGCGAAAAGAAGAAACTCCGCGTGCTCATTGTGCCCGGGCACGAGCCGGACTTTGGCGGGGCTGAATATTTAAACATCAAAGAGCGTGATTTGAATGCAGATCTCGCGCTTGCACTCGCTCAATACCTTGTTGAGGATGGACATTTTGAAGTGTCTATGACGCGCGGTAAAGATGGATGGAACCCAGACCTTCAAAACTATTTCACGATGAACGGAGAGGATATAAAGGCCTTCGCGCGCGCAAAAAAAGAAGAGATGGCGCGATTGATTGGTGAGGGGAAAATAATGAGGGTAAGCGACGCGGTTCCTCACAATGATGCGCCGAGCGATGTCGCTTCGCGCCTTTATGGTATCAATAAATGGGCGAATGATCGCAAAGCAGATATTATCATCCATATTCATTTTAATGATAATACTCCGCGAAGAATAAATGTCCCCGGTGAACATAACGGATTCGCCATTTATACGCCGGAGCGCCAGTATTCAAATTCGCAGGCGGCCAATGAAATCGCGCAGTATGTTTTTGAGCGGCTTTCGCGGATGTTTCCGATAAGCAGTCTCCCCGCGGAAGACAAAGGAATAGTGGAGGAACAAGATTTGATCGCTTTAGGCAGTTACAATTCTGTTGATGGAGCAAGTATACTTATTGAATACGGCTACATTTATGAGCCACAGTTCAAGGTTTCATCGGTGCGAGATATGATGATAAAAGAATTGGCGTTTCAAACATATCTCGGACTCGCGGATTTTTTTGGCGAAACATCGCCTTTGGTCGGACCGTACGAGAGCACCATCCTGCCGTATGAAGGAATAAGCGTTGTGGAAAATAATGCTTCGGCGAATAGGGAAGTACTCGCATTTCAGGCGGCGCTTATGGACAAAGGATTTTATCCTCCGCAAGATTCAACAAAGAATATTTGCCCTCTTTCTGGCGTCTTTGGTCCCTGCACGCGCGCGGCGCTCGCCACCTTTCAGCGGGAGTTTGATATCAAGGGTGAGGTAGGCGCTATCGGCGCAAAGACCCGCGTCAAACTTCGCGCGCTTTTCCAGCCGAATTTAACGGGGGCATTATAGATTTTTGTAGCCAAGCCCCGCCCTTGGCGAATCTTTGCCAAGGGTGGGGCTTGGCGGAGTTTTGTAACCAAAATAAGGGTTCTCAGATTGGGTACTGCGAGATAATGGATAGGTTCTAGACCTCATCTGTGTATAACTTTTCTCGCAAAGGTCATTCATTGGTTATATAATGATATAATGTATTGTATATTAGCAGGTAATATTTATTAGGCGACAGGTCTAACACTTTAATTATGGATAAAAAAAAGATTATAGAAATCGTGGTCATCCTTATTGTAATTGCAAGTATTGCATACTGGTTTACCGTGATGCGTCCAACCGAGCAAGCGCAAAGGCAAGTTGAAGACACCACGCAAGCAATAGAGCAGGTTGCGGAAAGCACTCCTGTCGTTGCACCGGAAACCAATCCCGTGACCACGGCGATTCCCGCTGTGAATCCTTTAGAAAAAACTAATCCTTTCAAAAATAAATATGAAAATCCTTTCAATTAAATTTTCTATCTTTGCGATAGTCGCCACGCTCGCCACGACAGCATATGCAAAATCAATCTTTGACATAGAGTATCCGATTGCCGAGCTCGGCGGATGCGCGGATAAAACTTCATGCAAAGCATATTGTAATGTTTCAGAAAACCAAGAGGTATGCGAAAATTTTGCCGCTTCGTATGGGGTAGGCAATGCAAAAGAAAAACAGCAAGAGCGCGCCACACGCAAAGAGCTTACGGTAAAAGACGGCGGTCCGGGCAACTGTGCGGCAAACGCAGATGATCCAGAAAAAAGTTGTCGCGCGTACTGCGATATTTCGGGACATATGAATGAATGTGTTGCATACGGCAAATCGCACGGTCTTCTCAAAGGGCGCGAACTTGAAGAAGCCGAAAAGGTAGTAAATGCGCTTGCGAGCGGTGTTGCGCTCCCCGAGGGGTGCACGAGCGGGGAGTCATGCAAACAAATGTGTGAGGAGCCAAAAAATGTCGGCATCGCGCGCGCATGTTTTGCTTTTGCGGAAAAGGCGGGGCTCTTGCCACCAAATGTTGACCGCGCGCAAGCAGAAAAGATTTTCAAACTTATAGAAGAGGGCAAGGCGCCTTTCAAATCACCGAAAGATTTCAAGCAATGCGAGAATCCCGAAAGTGATGAAATTATGGAGAAATGTCTAAAATTTGGCGAGGATAATGGACTCATTCCGCAGAAAGACCTTGAGATGATAAAAAAGACCGGGGGTAAAGGTCCCGGCGGATGCCGTGGCAAAGAACAGTGCGATACCTATTGTAGCGAGCATCAAGATGAGTGTATGAAATTTGCCGAAGAGCATAACCTCGTCGCTCCGGAAGACAAAGCGCGTATGGAAGAAGGGCTTGCGCGTTTTAAGGAGGGTATCGCGAATGCTCCTGCCGAGGTCAAACAGTGCCTTGAGGGTATCGTTGGGCGTGACAACCTTGAGCAAATGATTGCGGGCAGACAAACTCCCAAACGCGATTTTGGCGACAAGATGCGCGGATGTTTTGAAAATGTTTTTGGCGCTCCGAGCGAGCGTGGCGCGCAAGAGGGCGGTTTTCAGAATATGATGCGCCCCGAGGGTCAAGGTTTCCGTCCGCCATTTATGCAACAAGAGGGCAGTACATCGTCATTTCGCGGAGATGTGCCATTTATGCAAGGTCGCGGAGAGCAAGGGAAGATGATGCTCCCTCCTCAGGTTGAGGAATGTGTGAAGGGCAAAGTAGGAGAAATGGCGCTCCGAGAAATAGGAACCGCGCAGACGCGCGGGGACAGTGCCACCTCACAAGCGATCAGCTCTTGTATGCGCGAATTTGAAGGACAGCGCGGCGAAGGGTTTTCTCGGGAGGAGTTTCCTCAAAGTGGCACACGTGGGCAGATGATGCCACCGCAGTTTGATCGAGGACAGGGGCAGGGAACTACTTCGCAATTATTTCAGCCACGCGAAGGACAGCAATTTGATCCGCGGAAATTGATCGACCCTCAATATCAAGACAGATCGATGATGGATTCCCGTATGCAAGGAATGCCATACGGCAATATACCAGAGGAAGGACAAATGTATCCTCCGCAGGGTGGCATTATGCCGTACTATCAAGGAGGCGCGATGCCGCTCCCCTCTCCACCACCGCCCTCCTCCACAAGGAGAGACGGAAACTTTCTCAAACTAAAAACATTTCAAACTAAAAACTAAAAGCGAAAGACGAAAAAATTAAACAGAAAATGACAGATAAAATATAAAGATCAAAATGTAAAATGATGGTCTTATTCGTTGTTGCCTTCACCTTGATTGTTTTGATCAATATTTCAGTTTCAGTATTCTTGTTTCTTAAACTGAGAGATTCTCTTTTTATTGCGGTCCCTTTTGTTTCAACACGGAATAAAGGTACCTGACCCCGT
>JACQCY010000005.1 GCA_016201355.1 Candidatus Yonathbacteria bacterium
ATCCGCCTACCACACGAGTTTCCGAAAGATGAGACCATGCGGATTGCGACAGAGTCTGTTTACCAGGAAGTGTATCGGAGGGTTCATCGCAGTGGAAACGGAGCCGTGAAGCGAGGCGAGCTTGATTTGCGTCCATATCTGGAATACATAGGGTTACCCTATGGGAATTGAATTTCCCGCAACAAAGCCCGTTGTCCAGCAGAGTTGCAGACTAAAACCGCCGGAGGGTCGGCTGATATTCAAGAGGTCGCCTGTTATGTAAAGGTTGTCAATGAGACGCGATTTCATCGTCTTGGTGTCTATTTCTTTTAAATCTACACCTCCATCGGATACGACCGCGCGGTCAAAACCCATAAGGCCGGTGACGGTCAAAGGAAGCGCCTTTAGCAGATGGACAATCTGTTTCCTTTGCTCTTTGGTAACACTATGCGTTTTGGTTTCAAGTGGAATAGTGAGGAGAGAGAAGATCGCTTCACCGGTGCCGAGAGGGGTGATCTCATCCAGGATATTTTTTAGATTTTTATTTTTATTGTTGTTAAAGACTTTGATGATGTGTTTTTCAAGAGCGCTTTGATCGGTGTCGGGGTACGCGTCAATGAGTGCGGTTATTGTCCCCGCGCGAAGAACCTTTTTAATGTCTTTTGCAGAATTCATTATGAGGGGCCCCGATAGTCCAAAATGAGTAAACAGAATTTCTCCTGTTTTTGAAAATTGTTTTACACCGTCCAAATAAAACGAGATCTTCATAAACGACATCGTTATACCAGAGAGGTCTTTGACCCACTTGTCTTCCACGGAAATAGGCACGATGTCGGGAGAGGGGACATCTACCGTGTGTTTGAGTTCTCGAAGCCATGAGAACCCATCACCCGTAGATCCCGTCTCTGGTCGCGAGAGTCCTCCGGTGGCAAGGATAAAATATCGCGCTTTGAATTTGTCCGATGAAGTGTTAGCAGAAAGAATAATTTTTTTGTTTGTTGTGATATTCGTTATCTTTACACCTTTCTTTACAGTGACGCGTCCATCTGCAATATATCGTTCCATTACTTTGGTAACATCAACGGCTTTTTGAGATGCAGGGAATGCGCGTTTGCGAGCTTCAATAATCAGGGGCAGTCCCCGCGATTCAAAAAATGAGAAAGTATCTTTGACGCCAAACTGTGAAAAAGGGGAAAAGAGAAAATCTTTCGCATCGCCGTAATTTTTGAGGAGGGCATTTCTGTCCATCTCCGCATTGGTAATATTGCACCGTCCTCCACCCGTAATGTTGAGCTTGTCGCCGAGACTCTTGTTTTTTTCCAAAAGAAGTACGCTTAATCCGCGCTCAGCCGCTCTTCCCGCCGCCATCATCCCCGATGGTCCACCACCAATGACAATAACATCCCATATTCTGTCAGTGTTAAAACTCATTGCGTCATAGTAGCACAAAAAAGTGATATATTATCTCTATGCACTATGTTTACATTCTTGAATGTGCGGACAAAACACTCTATGTCGGCTACACGACTGATATAAAGAGACGCTTGAGAGAACATAATAATTCAAAATCCGGCGCGCACTATACAAAGATACGGAGACCAGTTATCTTGAAACATAAAGAAGCATTCAGAACTCTGGGAAAAGCGCTCCGTCGCGAAGCAGAGATAAAGAAGATGAAGCGGGAAGAAAAAATACTACTCATAACAAAGGCGGTATGTTAAAATAAAGAGAGTATTCATTAAATAATTTACTATCATATGAAAGTATTCATCACAAACATTGAAAAAGAAACACAAGAAAATGATTTTTTTAGGAAAGTGATTTTCACCGCGAAGCACACCCAGCTCGTCTTAATGAGTCTAAATCCCGGAGAAGAGATCGGCGATGAAGTACATAATACCGTGGACCAATTTTTCAGATTTGAAAGTGGGGAGGGGAAGGTGGTGGTTGACGGCGAGGAACAGGCGATTTCTGATGGCTCGGTTGTGATAATTCCCGCTGGCACGAACCATAACATTATAAATACCTCAACAGAAAAACCGCTAAAACTCTACACACTGTATTCTCCTCCCAATCACCAAGATGGCACGATACACAAAACAAAAGAAGAAGCCGAGTCTTCGGACGAGCATTTTGACGGGGTGACTACTCTCTAATATTTAATTATGGATATCTCTAGAAAAATAATCTTGCAAAATTATCAATAGTGTGGTAATCTTATTGAGCAAGAAAAGAGGTCGGATTTCGAAGTAGTAATAACAAAAATAAAAAAAATGAAAGGAACAATAAAAGCACTTAGAGACAGAGGATTTGGTTTTATTTCTCGCGAAGGCGAGTCAAAAGACCTCTTTTTTCACTCAAAAGACCTCGTAGGTACCGTATTTGACAGTCTTAAGACTGGTGACAAGGTAACCTTCGATGTTGTAGAAGAGCAAAAAGGCCCTTGTGCAAAAAATGTAACACTCGCATAGCTTTATATTGTTTTGAATTACAAAATGTCTTTTCCGGTATCATTTTTGCTTGCCAGACCATTCCCAGCCCCGCAAAAATGATACACGGAACGTCTTTTTGTAATTCAAAATACATTAAAAAACACCCCGCTAGAAATAGTGGGGTGTTTTTTTAATGTATTATTTCCCCAAGTGTTTAAATTCCATATTCTAAATTCTACATTCTGCCCCTTTAGAGTCCAATATCTTTAAGAAGCGTCATCAATTCTTTACCTTCAATAGGGCGATACGCCCCCTCTTTGAGGTCGTCAAGTTTGATATTCATAATTCTTACGCGATTGAGATCAAGAACTTGATATCCGAGCGCGGTGCACATACGGCGAATTTGATGCCGTTTGCCTTCGACGAGGGTGATATAAAAAATAGTTTCGCCGGCGCGACGAGCTTTTGCGGGTTTTGTTTTGTATCCTTCAATAAGTACTCCTCGTTCAAGGTGGTTGATGAAAGAGTCCTTTATCGGTTTATCTACATGGACCAGATATTCTTTTTCGTGAGCTCGTGAGGGGTGGAGGAGTCGCTCGGTAAGTCTGCCATCGTTCGTGAGGACAATAAGTCCGTGAGAGTCTTTATCAAGGCGACCGAGAGGAAAAAGTCCGCGGAGGGCGGGAAGCTCTGATGCTATTGATAGCGAGTTATGTTGCGCGTCCGTAGAAACACCACACGGTTTATGATAGGCGAGATAGCGATGACGGAGGGCTGTTTCGGCAAGCACTTTTTCCGCGACAATGACAATATCCTCTTCTTTTACTTTATCGCCAAGTTTAGCTACGACACCATTTATTTTTACGAAACCTTTCGTAATGAGCTCGTCTGCGCCACGACGGGTAGAAAACCCTTTGTGCGCGAGGTAACGGTTGATGCGAGCGGGGTAGGTGAGAGGTTCGGATTCCATAAGGTTTTAATTAGAACATATTTTATACAAAATTACAATGGGAGTTAGAAAGTAGTAAATAGTAAGTAGAAAATAGAAGTTAATAAGAAAAACCCGCCTTTGGCGAGTTTTTCTGTATGATACTACTTACTATTTACTACTTACTATTTACTGCCCCTACAGATGCTTCTTAATCATCGTTTCCAATTCAGCGATATGACCTTCTTTGTCTTTTTCCAGTTTTTCCCAGAATGCGGAACACTCGGCGCAGTCTTTTGCGTCTTCGCGGTAATCGCTCTTGATGCGCCAGAGACTTTTGTGCTCCTGTGTTGCCTGAAGGAGCAGGTTGTATATATGATTATTGAGCATAATTTTTTTGTTTTTTAAAATTACGACCTTGTCTTCAGTCTACCATAATCCATATTTTTTCCTCAAAGAGTTTTCCACCCCTGTAATTGTGTTACAAAAGTGTTATACTAGAAATAGTTTTTTAAAATCCTTATAACTATTTCTATGCGCATACTTATGTTTGGTTGGGAATTTCCCCCTCATAATAGTGGTGGTCTTGGCACTGCGTGTTTTGGGCTTACCCGCGCGCTTGCAAAACGAAATATTGAAGTCATTTTTGTACTCCCGAAAAATATAGGAGTTGACGCTTCTTTTGCCAAGATTATCTTTGCAGACGAACATCTCGTAAAATTTCACGAGGTGGAGTCTATTTTAAAACCATATATTACTTCTGGTGATTATGTCCACGAAAGAGATAAGTTTTTGAGAGATATTTATGGGGACACCCTTCTCAAAGAGATTCGTCGTTATGCCCTCCGCGCGCGCGAGATTGCGAAAAAGGAGCACTTTGATATTATTCATGCGCATGATTGGCTCTCGTTTCTCGCAGGAATAGAGGCAAAAAAAGTGTCGGGTAAACCTCTCGTTCTTCATATGCATGCGACGGAGTTTGACCGCACGGGAGGGCAGGGCGTCAACCAGGAAGTTTATGATATTGAACGATCGTCAATGGAGCTCGCCGACGGCATTATTGCGGTAAGTAATTTTACGAAACAGAAAATTGTTGAGCATTACGGTATTCCCGAAGAGAAGATTGAAGTGGTGCACAATGGCATTGACGAGGAAGATTACGCAAGTATTCCCGAGCGTCTTACCGAACTTAAAAAACACGGGCAGAAAATAGTTTTGTTTGCGGGGCGCATCACCATTCAAAAAGGTCCTGAATATTTTATCCGCGCGGCAAAACGCGTGCTTGAATATGATACCAATGTGCTCTTTTTTGTCGCGGGGAGCGGAGATATGGAACGGCAAATGATGCTCGAGGCGGCGCATCTCGGTATTTCCGACCACATTTTATTCGCTGGTTTTCTTCGCGGAGACGACCTTAATGCTGTGTATCGCGCGGCGGATCTCTTTGTCTTGCCATCAGTTTCTGAGCCGTTTGGTATTACACCACTCGAATCTATTGTCTCAGGCACTCCCGTTCTCATCTCCAAACAATCAGGGGTGTCCGAAGTCTTATCGCACGCGCTCAAAGTGGATTTTTGGGATGTGGAAGATATGGCGAATAAAATACTTTGTGTTCTTGAATATCCGACCCTCAAAGATACTTTGTGGCAAAATAGCCGGGAGGAGATTAAAAAAATCAATTGGGATACGGCAAGTAGGAAATGCATTGAGTATTATGAGAAAATAAAGAAAGAAGTCGGGATTTAATCTTGTATCTACTTTTAACCTTATGAACTTTAAAAACTTTACAAACTAATCTATGGCTTCCCTTTGCTTTTATTTTCAAGTCCATCAACCTTTTCGCGTCAAGGATTACCGCGTCTTTGATATTGGCAATGATAGTGAATATTTTAATGATGATTCCAATCGCTCCATCAATAATAAGAAAATATTAAACAAGGTGGCAGGGAAGTGTTATTTGCCTGCAAATGCGGTGCTTCTCGAACTCCTCAATAAACACCCCGATTTCAAGGTAAGCTTTTCTTTTTCAGGCGTATTCCTCGAACAGCTGGAAGAGTTTAGCCCCGAGACCCTCGAATCATTCCAAAAACTTGTCGCGACAGGAAGAGTGGAAGTGCTTGAAGAAACCTACTATCACTCGCTCTCTTTTATCTATTCTCCTGAAGAATTCCGCAGGCAAGTAGAACTTCATCGCAAAAAAATAAAGAAACTCTTTGGAGTTACCCCGAAAGTTTTTCGCAACACTGAGCTCATTTATAACAATGCGCTTGCAAGCGAAGTTGAGAAAATGGGGTACAGGGGTATCATTGCGGAGGGTGCCGATCATATCCTCGGATGGAGAAGTCCAAATTTTCTCTATCGTCCGCAGGGAACACAAAATATAAAACTCCTTCTTAAAAATTACCGTCTTTCTGATGATATTGCGTTTCGCTTTTCGTCAAAAGATTGGAAAGATTTTCCGCTCACTGCGCCGAAATTTGCAAGTTGGGCAAATCAGGTGAATGGCAATGGAAATGTCATTAATCTCTTTATGGACTATGAGACTTTTGGAGAACATCAGTGGGAGGATACGGGCATTTTTAATTTTCTCCGCCACTTACCTGAAGAGATTTACAAGCATCCCGACAATGATTTTGTGACGCCCTCCGAGGCAATAGCGCGCTATGAGCCGGTGTCGGAGCTTGATGTGCATAACTTTGTGTCGTGGGCGGATGTGGAGCGCGACCTTTCCGCATGGCTTTCTAATGCAATGCAACACGATGCGCTTCAGAGTGTTTATAAATTGGAAAGAGAAGTGATTGATTCAGGGGATAAAAAACTTATCGATGATTGGCGACGACTGCAAACCTCAGACCATTTTTATTATATGTGCACCAAATGGTTCAACGATGGCGATGTGCATAAATATTTTAATCCATACAATACGCCGTATGAAGCGTTCATCGCATATATGAATGTTCTGCAAGATCTGAGGCTACGCGCACACAAGCTAGCATCTTCGAATTAAAGATTTGAGATGAATATAAAGAAAGCTATTTAAAAAATATTCAAGTATATTGGATGCCTCGGTCTTATTTATAGGGTAAGTTACAAGCTCGGCATTATTAGTATGATACCGAGCACATATATTAACGCTATTCCCGTAAAGGAAAACGGAGATCCTCTTGTTGAGGTCACTTCTTCTGAAAAGATTGTAGTTTTTTGTCCTGACGAATCTCGTGTCTTAATGAGAAGTGTCGTGCTTGGCAAACTCAATTATGCAAGTAAAATACTCCCCGATGGTCTGAAGCTCAAAATATTGTATGGTTACCGAAGCCTGCGCGTTCAAGAGAAATTTTGGGAGGAAACATGTGCGGAGATAAAACACAAAGACCCTCAGCTGTCCGAACAAGAAATAGAAGCACACGCACGCCAATACTCGGCACTGCCAACAGGAAACGGTCCTCACCAAACCGGTGGAGCCATTGATGTTCTTATTGTAGACAAAGATGACAACTCTCTTGATTTTGGATCTAAATATCGTTCACATGGAGATAGCGTCGCGATGCATTCAAAGACCGCAACCCTCACACAGCGACAAAATAGAAAATTTCTCAGAGAGGTAATGTTTTCTGTCGGATTTACCTATTATCCCGGTGAATGGTGGCACTTTTCTTTTGGTGACCGGATGTGGGCGGCGTATACGGGAAACAAGTTTGCTCTCTATGGACCCGCAAAAAAGTGATTTTGTCTTTAACGACAGAACTTCCGGGGAAACTTGGAGGTTCTTTTGTTGTCAGTTGTCAGTAGTTAGTTGTATACCTCAACACCTACTCTCAGGATTTAGGGCGATGTAAATTTTTGTAAAAATATTCTATACAAAAAGTAGGTGTGGGGGTATACTGTATGTATGCCAAAATCACTTTCTCTCGGTAATGGAACGATGCTCGTTTGCACGGATAAATACGCGCAAATTCGCGACCTTTATTTCCCCTATGTGGGACTTGAAAATCATCTCGGGGGGCACTATGCGCATCGCGTCGGCGTGTTTGCCGATCATCATCTCAATTGGTTTGGCCATCCAAACTGGAAGATAGATATTGCGCTTGCCAAAGATTCTCTGGTCGGCGAGACCATGGCAAAGAATGACGCCTTGGGGGTCATTCTCAATATCTCCGATACTGTTTATAATGAAAAAAATATCTTCCTGCGCACTTTTGTCGTAAAGAACAATACTGACCGGGAGCGAACCATTAAACTCTTTTTCAATCACGAATTCGAGATCTATGAATCTCATCGCGGGGATACTGCATATTTTGATCCCTTGCATCATGCTATCATTCACTACAATGGCAAGCGTGTATTCTTGGTGAATGGGGCTTCAAGCCTCGGGGGGTTTGATGATTATACAACAGGTATCTTTAAGATTGAGGGTAAAGAGGGGAGTTTTAAGGACGCCGAGGATGGATTATTGTCAAAGAATCCTATTGAACACGGACCAACAGACTCCGTTGTCGGTTTTTATATAACTCTTGCGCCCCACGAAGAAAAGACTGTCTACTATTGGATGGTGGTCGCTTTTTCCATAAAAGAAGCGCTTGATATCAATAATTATGTTCTCATAAAAAAGCCGGAGCATTTGATCCGTACGACGCGCGATTATTGGCATGCGTGGGTGAATAAATACACCTTTAATTTCTACGGGATGACGGTTGATGAGATCACGCTTTTTAAAAAATCTCTCCTTTTAATGAGGGGGCTGGCGGACAATCACGGGGCTATCATTGCTTCTGCCGATTCCGATATGCTCCAAAATGGTCGGGACACCTATAGTTATATGTGGCCACGCGACGGAGCTTTTTCCGCGCGTACTTTTAATATGGTGGGAGAGCATAATGTCGCGGAGCGTTTTTTCCAGTTTTGCGCCAATGTCATAACCGATAGCGGATATTTTATGCACAAATATCGCCCCGATGAATCTTTAGGGAGCTCGTGGCATCCGTGGATACGAGACAGTAAAATAGAATTTCCCATTCAAGAAGACGAGACAGCGCTTGTGCTCATTGCGCTCTGGCATCATTACGAGCAATCAAAAGATCTTGAGTTTATCGAGCAAGTGTACGATAAGTTGATCAAGAGCGCCGCAGATTTTATGGTGGCATATCGCGACCCCACAACAAAACTGCCAAAAGCATCGTATGATCTCTGGGAAGAGAAATTTGGCATCCACACTTTCACGGCTGCCACAGTGTACGACGCATTGATATCTGCCGCAAAATTTGCGAAGATCCTTGGAAAAGAAAAGAGAGAACAACTATACACCACTGCGGCGGTAGAGATTCGCCAAGCGATACTCACCTATCTCTATGATGATACGCAGGGTATTTTTGTGAAGATGATAAATGTATCCGAGGACGGGACGATCTCGTATGACAAAACTTTGGATATGTCGAGTATTTACGGTATTTTTGAATTCGGCGTGCTTCCCATTGATGACGAGCGTCTTACGCGATCCATCATGCAAGTGGAAAATCGCCTTGTTTGCAAGACCGGGGTCAGTGGTGTCGCGCGGTATGAGGGAGACCATTATTTCCGTTCGGTCGAAGGGGTGCCGGGCAATCCATGGATCATTACGACGCTCTGGCTTACTCAGTATTATATTGCGCGCGCCAAAAAAGAATCCGACCTCTATAATGCGCATAAGTGGTTTGCGTGGGTAACAAAATACACGATGCCTTCAGGGGTACTTTCAGAACAATTGCATCCTTATACCGGAGAACAACTTTCCGCTGCTCCTCTCACATGGAGTCATTCTGAATATGTTACAACGGTGATAAAATATCTTAATCGCCTCGAAGAATTAGGCATCTGCCTCAAGTGCAATCCTCTGTATTCGGGAGAATAATTCCTTGGATAAGAATTTTAAATATAAGTTACCAAGGGCGGACCTTTTGGAGTGATGCATTAAGGTCCGCCCTTGGTAACTTTTGGATGGATACGGATTCTAATTTTATTCCACATTTTATATTCTATCTTCCATATTCCACTAATTATGAATAATAAAAAAAACATTCTTCTTGTTCTAGTCATTATTCTCCTTGCTGTGGCAAGTTTATTTCTGTTGAAGTCAGACTTCAACAGTTTGAAAAGTAAGAAAACAGGGAAGGTGAATATTGTTGCAAGTTTTTATCCGCTCACTTTTCTCGCTTCTGAAGTGGGGGGAGAGTTGGTTTCGGTTTATAATCTGACTCCCGCCGGAGCAGAACCTCATGATTTTGAGCCTTCTCCGCGCGAGCTTGCTTCTCTGAGAGATTCAGACCTTTTTATCTACAATGGCGCTTCTTTTGAACCGTGGATTCAGAAATGGCTACCAGCACAGAATATTTATTTGAAACATTCAATCAATATGGTCGAAGAGCTTAGGGGAAGAGGCACTCAGCTCATCTTTAAAGATAAAAACATTGACCCGCATATTTGGCTCGACCCTATGATTGCTCGAGAAGAAGCATTGGTAATACGCGATATGTTGATACAGATTGATCCAGATAATCGAGATATATATAGTGCGAATGCGAAGCAACTTGATGAGAAGCTGTCCTTGCTTAATAAGACATTTAAAGATACACTCGATTCGTGTTTACAGAAAGATGTTATCGTATCCCACGATGCCTTTGGGTACCTTGCTCAAAGATACGGACTTTCGGTGACCTCTATTTCTGGGATATCTCCCGATGAAGAACCGTCTCCTCAGGAAATCATCCGTATTGTCACCCTTGCGCGAGAGAAAGGAATTCATTATATTTTCACGGAACTGACCGCAAATCCTAAATTTGCAGAAACAATAGCGCGCGAGATCGATGGAGGTTTTCTCGTCCTCAACCCTATTGAAAGTCTCACACCAAATGAGGTACAATCAAAAGAGGATTATCTATCACTGATGATGCTAAACTTACAACACTTAAAAACTGCGCTTCTATGCAATCAGTAGACCCCTTCATTGAATTAAATAATATTGGTTTCAAGTATGACAATACCCCGGTGCTTGAAAAGCTTTCCTTTACCGTACACGAAGGAGAATATTTGGGGATTATTGGCCCTAATGGTGGCGGGAAGACAACACTCATTAAACTGATTCTCGGGCTTCTCGTTCCCACCGAAGGGACCGTGAGGGTTTTTGGGAAAGACCCTGTTTTTCTTAAAGAAAAGTACCGCATTGGCTATGTTCCTCAGAAAGCGGTTCAGGATAATAAAAATTTCCCCGCGACCGTGTTCGAGGTGGTGCGAAGCGGTCGTGTGCCTCGCCTCGGGCTTTTTTCTGGATTTTCAAAAAAAGATATTGATGCAGTAGAGTGGGCGATGGAAGTCTCGGGAATTGAAAGATATCGCAATACCCTCATAGGGAAACTTTCGGGCGGAGAACGACAGAGAGTTTTCATTGCGCGCGCGCTTGCAAGCGATCCGGATATCCTTGTCCTTGATGAGCCAACCGTGGGTGTCGATATTGGAGCGCAGAAAAAATTCTATGAATTTTTAGCAAAGCTCAATACGGATCATCTCCTCACTATACTATTTGTGTCCCATGATGTAGATATGGTATCAAAAGAAGTAAAGACGGTCCTTTGCGTCAATCATAACCTCGTATGCTACGGTATGCCACAGGATTTATTAAAAGAAGATGTCCTCCAGAAACTCTATGGTGAGGGAGTGGTAAAAGTTAATCACAAAGAACAATGATTGAAATTTTTCAATACGATTTTATGATACGGGCATTTGAGGCAGGGATTGCCGTAGCTATTGCCGCGCCACTCATCGGGATGTTTCTCGTGGTAAAGCGGTATTCGCTTTTGTCGGACACCCTCGCTCACATCTCCCTTGCGGGGGTCGCCACAGGACTTTTTTTTCAATTCAACCCTATTTTTTCGGCAATTTTATTTTCGGTGGGAGCATCATTTATTATCGAGTGGCTTCGTCATTCACGAAGGATTTTTAGTGAATCAGTCCTTGCTATTTTCCTGTCAGGGTCGCTTGCTCTTGCGGTCGTCATTCTTTCCCTTGCAAAAGGATTTAATGCAAATTTGTTCAGTTATCTTTTTGGGAGCATATCGACTGTTTCTCCTTCTGATGTCATCGTTATCTTAGCTCTCGCTGTTGTGGTATTTTTGAGTATCGTTATCTTTTACAAAGAGCTATTTTTAGTATCACTTGATGAAGAACTGACACAAGCGAGTGGTCTTCCCGTAAGGAGACTTAACTTTATGATGGTAACTCTCGCGGCGGTCACGGTGGCGCTCTCTATTCGTATCGTGGGAGTGCTTCTTATTGGCGCGCTTATGGTCATTCCGGTGGTTTCGGCGATGCAATACGGCAAAGGATTTCGCTCAACACTCTTCCTTTCAGTACTCATCTCTCTTTTTTCAGTTGTTGGTGGACTTTTTTCTTCCTATTATCTCAATATTGCTTCCGGGGGGACTATTGTTCTTGTGGCGCTTATTATCTTCTTGGGCAGTGTCATCTTTACTAAAAAAGAGTAGTGTGGTAAAATTAAAAAATAGAAAGTGTTCAAGGGTTCATTATCACTAATTTATTTTTTTATGTACACATACACTATTTTGAATGTTATTTCATGGGCAGTTGTGGCGATTGTATCTATTGTTTTGATTATCCGTCTTGCAAGAAGCTCCGCGTTCAGGGAAATATTTTGGCATCGTTATTTGATCGCGCCAGTCGCAATCATCATCGTCGCCACTATCTCGGGAATATATTCTTACAAAACATATGCGCCAGATTTTGCGATGCCTCCTTTTATGCACACGATGGCGCCGGGAGGGTTTGCTCCGTATCTACCGCTTAAGAATGTTTTGAAATTTTTTCAGAGCGCGTCAGATTTTGAGCGCGTAGCTGA
>JACQCY010000015.1 GCA_016201355.1 Candidatus Yonathbacteria bacterium
GACTATATTACCATAAGTAATATATCGCAAGAAGACAAAAAAGTAAAGTGCGCTCTTTTGAAGTCAGGGTTCATACAGAGAAACATTTGTTTTCATTGTTATCATCTGTTACACTCTATCCTATGATCGTCACACATTACGGAAAACAATTTTTCAAAATACAGTTAGGGGATACTATCATCGCATACAATCCCATCGGCAAAGATTCAAAGTACAAGACCTCGCGGTTTGGCGCGGATATCGTTCTCTCCTCGCTCAACCATCCTGACTTTAACGGCGCGGAACAATGCCATCACGGGGATAATGAACCCTCGTTCATAAGTGGACCGGGAGAATATGAAGTCGGGGGGATCTTTATCAAAGGATTTGGAACCGAGACAATATACGGAGGAGAAAAGAAAATAAACACCGTATATAGCGTAGTGTTTGAAGGAATCAATTTTTGTTTTCTCGGTTCACTTGCATCGGTGGAAGAGCTTTCGCGTGAGATAAAAGAAGAATTGGGAACCATTGATATCCTCTTTACTCCTATTGGGGGGAACGGGATGCTCTCTCCCACAGAAGCATACAAACTTTCTCTCTCTCTCGAGGCAAGAGTTATCATTCCTATGGACTACGAAGATAACAAAGATGCTCTCGATAAATTTATCAAAGAATACGGAGAGGATCCTGACACGGTGGACAAATTTACTTTTAAGAAAAAAGATATAGAAGAAAAAGAAGGGGCTGTTGTCGTCGTCAAAAGTTCGTAACATAGAAAATAGAATTTTTGATATTTTTCTACTTACTACTTTCTATTTTCTAAATTCTAATATGTATGCTCGAAAAGCTTCGCTCAAAACCCGACCATATTAAAAAGATCATCTCCTTTATCCTCACCACGGTGATTTTTAGCGTGATAGTATTTGTATGGGTTTCGTCGTGGGATGCGCGATCACAGAGTGACTCATCGAGAGAAAAGACCATAAGCCCGCTTTCGAGTTTTGTAAATATGGGGCAGGGGATTATCTCCGATGTGAAGGATAAAATATCCAGTATGCCATCCTACACAGAAAATATAAATCCCTTTGCGTCCAGCACTCCGCTCAAAGAAACAGACCTCGCTTCTTCCACCAGCGATTTTAATATCTCGGGAATGGTCATTATCGACCCAACAACAAACAGCGCAAATACCCCATCACTTAATCTTAAAAATTAATTTGAGTTTTACTAAGGCCTTGCCTTTGTAAAACCTTGTTTGAGTTTTACAAAGGCCTTGCCTTTGTAAAACATTGCCTTTGTAAAACTCAAATTAAGCTTATCATTTTTAGTATGTTTTAATTTTTAATATTTGTGTGGTAAAATGGGGAAATTATAATTTATGGCACGAAAGAATAATAAAGAAACAGAAACTCTCGAGGAAGGATCCACGAAACCGGAGCATATCAATATTGTGCCGATGGATATAAACAAAGAGATGCGTGTTTCGTATCTCGACTATGCGATGTCGGTCATTACTTCGCGCGCGCTTCCCGATGTTCGCGATGGACTCAAACCAGTGCATCGTCGCATCCTCTTCTCGATGAGCGAGATGGGATTGACTTCCTCGTCAAAATTTCGCAAATCAGCGGCAGTAGTCGGCGATGTTCTTGGTAAATATCATCCGCACGGCGACACATCGGTGTATGATGCGATGGTGAAAATGGCGCAGGATTTTTCTTTCCGCTATCCACTCGTAATGGGGCAGGGGAATTTCGGCTCTATCGACGGCGACTCCCCCGCGGCAATGCGTTACACCGAAGCAAAAATGTCCCGCGTGACCACCGAGCTTTTGCGCGATCTCGAAAAGGAAACGGTGGATTTTTTGCCTAATTATGATGGCACAAGGAAGGAACCTTCCGTCTTTCCTACGGCGCTCCCCAACCTTCTTCTCAATGGCACTTTCGGTATTGCGGTGGGAATGGCAACAAATATTCCTCCTCACAACCTTGGCGAACTCGTTGATGCAACCATCCATCTCATCGACGAACCGGAGGCAACCTCGGACAACCTTCTTAAATTCGTCAAAGGACCAGACTTCCCGACAGGAGGCATCGTCTTCAGTGAAAAGGAAATGCACCACGCGTACACTACCGGACGAGGCAAGGTGGTTGTGCGTGGCATTGCTGAGGTTGTGGAAGACAAGAACACCGACCAGATCATCATCACCTCAATTCCTTACCGCATCAATAAGGCAGAACTTATCATAAAGATCGCCGATCTTGTCCGCGAGAAAAAGCTCGAGGGGATCAAAGGTCTCCGCGATGAATCGACAAAAGACATCCGTATCGTTATTGACCTCAAGAGCGGAGCGTATCCTCAAGCGGTATTGAATTATCTCTACAAAAACACCGAGCTCGAAAGTACCTTCCACTATAATATGCTGGCGCTGGTAAACGGTATCCCGCAGACACTCTCCATCAAAGGGCTCTTGAGTAATTTTATCGACCATCGACAAGTTGTGGTGCGTCGTCGCACCGAGTTTGACCTCCGTAAAGCCGAGGAGCGCGAACACATATTGCTCGGACTTAAAAAAGCCCTCGATCACATCGACCGTGTCATTACTCTCATCCGCGCCTCCAAAGATACCGAGACCGCTCATTTGGGGTTAATGAAGGAATTCAAATTTTCAGACAAACAAGCAACGGCAATTTTAGAGATGAAACTCCAAAAGCTCGCCGGTCTTGAGCGGAAAAATGTGGAAATCGAGCTTAAAGAAAAACAGGATTTTATTAAATGGTGCAAAGAGCTTCTTGCAAGCGCAAAGAGAATTCTCGCCGTAGTAAAAGAGGAACTCGTGGAAATCAAAGGGAAATACGGCGATGAACGCAAAAGTCGCGTCGTTAAACATGGCGCGACGACAATCTCGCTTGAGGATATGATTCCGAACGAAGAATCGATGCTTGTATACACCAAGGGCGGATATATCAAGCGCACAAACCCCGCTGAATACCGCAGGCAAAATCGCGGAGGCGTCGGCGTTGTCGACCTTGACACCAAAGAAGAAGACTTCATCACACTCTTTATGTCGGCAATGTCCCATAGTGATATGTTGTTCTTTTCAGACCGCGGCAAAGCATACCAGACCAAAATGTATGAGATCCCCGAGGGGAAGCGCGCGACACGCGGGAAGTCCATTATGAATTTCATCGCACTCTCTTCCGAAGAAAAAGTGACATCGATTCTCGCAATGCCAAAAGAGATCAAGGGGTCAAACTTGTCCCTCTTTATGATAACCAAACAGGGAACCGTAAAAAAAGTCTCTGCGGAAAGTTTCAAGGATGTGCGAAAGAACGGCATCATCGCAATCAAACTCGATACGAGTGATGAGCTTCTTGGCGCGCTCTTTACGGAAAAGGGCGACGATATTATTTTGACGACCGCAAAAGGTCAAGCTATCCGATTCAAAGAAGGGGATGTGCGCGAGATGGGACGCACCGCAGGAGGCGTGCGCGGAATGAAACTCGGTAAGGGGGATTTCATCGTCGGCGCTGACACTATTAAAAAAGATGCTCAAAATACGACACTCCTCGTTATGAGCGAGAACGGTTATGGCAAACGCACCGCAATCAAAGAATACAAGATCCAAAAACGAGGCGGTTCCGGTATCAAAACGGCAAAGGTCACCGCAAAAATAGGGGCGCTCATTGCCGCAAAAGCCGTAACACCGGAGCATACCGAGCTTGTTGCTATATCAAAAAAAAGTCAGGTCATCCGTATTGCAGTCGAGGATGTGCCAACCCTCGGGCGCGATACACAAGGCGTGCGCATTATGAAAATGCGAGAAGGGGACTCCATTGCGTCACTTAGTTGCCTCTAGCGAAAGAATCTTTAATTTAAAATTCTAAATTTTAAATGAAATCTAAAACATTAAATTTTTAAAACATTTAGACATTTAAAATTGATTTGAAATTTAAAATTTGTCATTTAAAATTCTCTCTTTTCCCCCATTGCTGAAGATGCTATCGCACGCTATAATATAATTATGGGACTTCAAAATTTCACCAACCCAGAGACGAATATTCGCGAGCTTGGCGTACACGAAGGGATGGTCGTGGCAGACCTCGGCGCGGGAACAGGAGCGTACACGGTCCCCCTCGCGCGCCTCGTCGGAGAAAGCGGGAGAGTTTACGCTGTCGAAGTTCAAAAAGATTTTCTCTCCAATATCAAAAATTCCGCAACTGATCAAGGGTTGAAAAATGTGGAGCTTATTTGGGGAGACATTGAGCGTCCCCTTGGCACAAAAATAAAAGAAGGAAGCGTTGACGCAGTCATCATATCAAATGTTCTCTTTCAGGTCGAAGACAAATCAGGCCTCCTCCGCGAAGCAAACAGAATTTTGAAAACAGGCGGTAAAATGCTCCTCGTGGATTGGAAGGAGTCTTTTGGAAATCTCGGACCAAACAAGGATTCGGTCGTTCCCGCGGATATTGCGCGCGAAATGTGCGAACGAGAAGGGTTTGTCCTTAAAAAAGACTTTGACGCGGGGGAGTATCACTATGGGTTTGTGATGTATAAAAACAGTTAATAGTAAATATGAAGAAATTTAATACTTTTCAAGCAGTAGTCTTCGGAGGATTTATAATACTCCTTCTCATTGGTTTTCTCGGGTTCTCCGGAAAAATACCATTCCCTTCAGGGTCAAAAGATGTCAATTACGGCGAAGTGGTCCTTTGGGGAACAATACCTTCCTCGGTAATGCAATCAACCATCAGTGAAAAGGTGAGTACCGATCAAAATGTCATCATAAAATATGTAGAGAAAAATAGAGAAACTTTTACGCGCGATTTTGTGGAAGCGGTCGCAAGCGGGAACGCTCCCGACCTCATCCTTGTCGCCCAAGATGAAATACTGAGCAATGTCAATAAATTAAGTTTAATTCCTTATCAATCAGTCACCGAACGGGTATTCAAAGACACTTTTATTGAAGAAGGGGAGCTGTTCTTGCAAGAGGGTGGCATCGTGGCTCTCCCGCTCACCATCGATCCGCTCATTATGTATTGGAACCGCGATATTTTCACTAATGAAGGGATAGCTGCGCCACCGCGCCTGTGGGACAGTTTTTATAGTTTATCTCCACGCCTTTCCCTGCGAGATCAAAAAGGTAATATTGCGCAAAGCTTTGTCGCCTTCGGCGAATACAGCAATGTGTCCAATGCAAAAGAAATCCTTTCTACACTCATTATGCAAGCAGGAAAACCGATCGTTACTCTGAGAGATGGATTCTTGGCGGCATCGCTTGCGCAGAGCATTGGCGGAGTTGCTAATACAGGAGAAAATGCAGAAAACGCCCTCCTCTTCTTTACTCAGTTTTCAAAGCCAAATAAAGTCTCTTACTCGTGGAACCGCTCACTTCCCACATCGCGAAGTATGTTCGAGGATGGGAATCTCGCTCTCTATTTTGGCTTTGCAAGCGAGTATGTTCCAATACTGAAAAGAAACCCTCACCTCAATTTTGACATTACCATGATGCCCCAAGCGGGACAATTCGCGACAAAGACCACTTTTGGGCGGATGCAGGGAATCGCGGTCGTTAAAGCGAGCAGGAACCAAGCGGGGGCAATGTATGCAGTTGGGATATTGTCTAACAGAGATATTGTCGGCGCACTTGCGGAAAAGATGAATCTCCCCCCCGTTCGTCGCGACCTTATCTCTATCCGCCCCACGGACGCGGTATTTGCGACGCTCTATGATTCCGCGCTCATTTCTCACGCATGGTACGACCCTGACACGGAAATGACCGATCAGATCTTTAGCACCCTCATTGATAATATCGTATCGGGGAGAACCGATATAAACCAAGCCCTTTTTGTGGCGCAGGAGAAAATCGACAAACTGTTGCAGGCATACCGTAAAAATTAAACGAGAGGACAAGATTAATAATAACCAAATGCAAAATTACAATATAAAAATAGCGACGACAATATTTGCGGGATTGATTATCAGTATGCCTATTTTAGCAAGCGCCAAAGGGCTCGTGCCCTGCGATGGACCGAATTGCGACTTTAATCAGCTTATGATTATGGTGAATAGAATTATTCGGTTTTTATTTATTGATGTCGCTATTCCTCTCACCACTATTAGTTTTATGTATATAGGTGGACGGTTGGTGCTGTACCAAGACAAGGCAGGGGAGTGGAAAAAAGCAAAGGATGCATTTGAGAATATCGGAATAGGTTTTGGCATTATGGTCGGAGCATTTGTCCTTATCAAATTCGTGCTTTCTCAATTTTTAGCAACAGGGTTTAGTGTGAATTTCCTCCTTAAATAACAGCTGAATGTCAGATGTCGAATATCAGACGTCCGACATTTGATATTCAGGGTTGCATCGTTCCATCTCTTTGCGATATAATACATTTATGAAAAATTTTTTGAGAATATCACTCATTGTCTCAACTCTCTTTATGGGGACGATGGGAGTGATTGATGCGGCAGAAACAGTTAAACTCGATAACCCCCTTAAAGCTGAATATGGCACATTCTCACAACTTGTGGAGGGAGTTACCAAAGCGGCCGTCAGTGTCCTGATGCCTTTTGTGGTCATCGCTTTCATCTATGCCGGCTTTCTTTTTGTTAAAGCCCAAGGAAAACCCGAGGAGATAAAAAAGGTAAAAGAAATATTTTTTTATAGTGTTATCGGCGCATTCATCCTCTTTGGGGCGTGGAGTTTCGCGCAGATCATCGGCAAAACGGTTACAAGCATTACGGGCGTTTAATTAAATTTTTCTTTCTATTATGATGAACATTGCAAACCTCACCTTTAAAGAATTCATCGATGCGATTATTCGTAATATGATACAGCCAGTAATAGTATTAATTTTTGCTCTCGCCATTCTTTATTTTCTCTGGAATGTCACTCAGTTCATCCGTAAGAGCGACGACCCGAAAGAGATCGAGAAATTTAAAATAAATGCGATGTGGGGCATTGTCGCCATTTTTGTGATGGCATCAATGTGGGGACTGGTGGAGATCCTCATAAACTCTTTCGTGCCGGGAGCGGGGATACCCTCTTTTGGCTCTTCGGGAAATGTTACTAACCCTAACCAATATTCAGAACCAATCGGTCCTACAAAACCTGAAGGATATACAAACTTTAAAATTGATTTGACTCAAACTAATCTTTTTAATGGTAAAATATGGGTAGATAAGTATGGTAATCCAACAGGGAATATTGGAGATGGTATATCTCCTATGAAAAGGCCACTCGAAGGAGGCCCTAATCCCACCTCACCATAGCCCCCCGTCGCCTTGAGACCCCCAAAATGATTCAAATTTAAACAATAATTTCCCTTGCGTTTTTTAATAGGGTTTTATATAATTATAGTAATTACCACGAACAGAGAAGATGTGGTAGAAAAATTAATAGTTAAGTAGTTTTAAAAATCATATATATGAAAAAAGTTATTGCCTTTGGACTCGTATCCGCACCAATGCTCTTACTCGCCGCAGGTCCTATCAGTGATGTGGGTTCTGCTTTTACCGCCATTCAATCATGGATGAGGACATTGACAACCATCATCTTTGCCGCAGCGGTACTCTACTTTCTTTACGGAGTATTTAATTTTATTAAAAACCCTGGTGATGCAACAAAACGAGAGGAAGGGCGCACGCAGATCATTTGGGGTATTATCGGTCTTACCGTAATGGCATCTATTTACGGACTCATTGGATTTCTCGGTTCAAGCACGGTAGGCATTGGAGGAAACACCATTTCTGCACCAGCTCTTCCTCTTTAATTAACGCATTATTAATTCCCCGTGGATGCTCTTACAAAAATAAAAACGGAGATATTAAATCCCATTATCTGGCTCCTCTTTGCTCTTGCGGTAGGGTACTTTCTCTATGGAGTATTCGTCTTCATTCAAAATCAAGACAATGAAGAAGCTCAAAAAACAGGAAAGAATCATATGCTCTGGGGCATTCTCGGTATATTCTTTATGATTGCAGTGTATGGAATTCTTGGACTTATTGCAAGGACATTAGAAGTCCAAGTTCCCGGCTAACACAGAAAAAGGAGTGAATGTCGGCTAGTATTGAGTTGGTGCTTGGGGAGATTTTGTATTTTCTATTGATTATTAACTATTGGCTATTGACTGTATTTGTGGGGACTTGACAAATAGTTCGTTTTTGATATTCTCTCTGTTAAGGCTTGAAACTGATTGAGTTATTGATGACTTCTTCCTGACAATTTATTAGGCGCGGTATTAAAAATAGACAAACAAACAAAGGATCATTCCCTTTGTTTGTTTGGTTTTTTAATATTTAATAAAAGGAATTTAAATATATTATGCGAGAGAAGAAATATTTTGCGCGTTACAAAAAGCCGCTCGTGCCATTGCCAAATCTTGTCGAGACGCATTTGAAATCATATCAATGGCTTCTTGAAGAAGGAATCAAAGAAACATTTAAAGATTTTTCTCCCATCAGAGATTATTCTGAAAAGAAATTCGAAATTGAATTTATCGGCATTGAAATCTCAAAGCCAAAATATGACGAATTCTACGCAAAAGAAAACAAGCTCTCGTACGAGGCGCCTCTCAAAGCGCGCGTAAAACTCATCAATAAGACATTTAAGAGCGAAAAAGAACAGGAAATCTTTATGGCGGATTTTCCGATGATGACCTCTCATGGCACCTTCATTGTGAACGGTATCGAGCGCGTGGTCATTCCTCAAATATCGCGTTCTTCCGGCATCTCGTTTACCGAAGAAGAAATAAAAGGGGGACGCTATTTTGGCGCAAAGATCATCCCCGGTCGTGGCGCATGGATAGAAATCGGCTCTGACCCCGATGGCGCCATCTATGTGCGTATTGATAAAAAGCGCAAATTCCCCGCCACCGTGCTTTTGCGCGCGCTTGGAGTGGAAACCAATGACGCTATCCTTAAACTTTTTTCAAAAGATGAATTTGCAAGAAAAGTCATCGAAACGACCATTGCAAAAGACCCGGCAAAAACGAGCGAGGAATCGTTCATAGAAATTCACAAAAAACTTCGCGATGGAGACCTTGCTACTCCCGAAAATGCGAGGGGATTTGTCGAGTCTATTTTTTCAAAGGATAAATATGATCTCTCGGAAGTTGGTCGTTTTAAGTTTAATAAACGATTTAGCAAGTCCGTGGGGAAAGAGGATGTTGCTCGTCGCACGATTGATGCGGATGATATCTCCACCATCATTTCGCATATCGTAAAATTGAACAAAAATCCGCACTCACTCCCCGATGATATCGACCATCTCGGTTCTCGTCGTGTCCGCGCAATAGGGGAGATGCTTCAACAAAAAATACGCGTGGGGTTGACCCAAATGAAACGCAATATTCAGGATCGTATGTCAACAATCGACACCGATGCGACACTTCCTATCCAGTTTATCAGTCCGCGACCACTCCAAGCTCGTCTCAAAGAATTTTTCGCCACCAACCAACTCTCGCAGTTTATGGGCCAATATAATGTTCTCAATGAAATAGAACATCTGCGAACCTTTTCCGCTCTTGGTCCGGGAGGTCTCACGCGTGAACGCGCGGGCATCGAAGTGCGTGATGTTCATCCTTCCCACTATGGTCGCCTCTGTCCCATCCACACACCGGAAGGTCCCAATATCGGTCTTATTTTGCGTCTCTCGTGCTACGCGCGCATCAATGATTTCGGGATGATAGAAACACCCTATGTAAAAGTAAAAAAAGGCAAGATAACCGACGAGATCGTGTATATGGACGCCCTTGAAGAAGAAAACTTCTCTATTGCCCATATGGCGACAAAGATCGAGGGAGATCGTCTCGTTGAAGAGATGATCGAGGTTCGCCGTAATGGTCGCCCCGAGATTATTTCTCGCGACCTTGTTGATTATATCGATGTTGCGGCAAACCAAGGGTACTCCATAGCAACCTCAATGATCCCGTTCCTCGAACATGATAATGCAAATCGCGCGTTGATGGGTTCCAATATGCAAAAACAAGCGATCCCTTGCGTTATCCCCGAAGCGCCCCTCGTCGCAACAGGAATGGAGGAGAGCGTCGCTTGCGATACGGGACGGCTTGTTGTTGCGGATACGGATGGCATCGTCACTCATTCTGATGCGAAAGAAATCGTCGTCAAAGACAAAGGGGACAAAGAGCACGCTTATAAACTTATCAATTTTTCACGCACCAATGGACTCACGGTGTTCCACCAGCGACCGAGTGTCAGCGTGGGAGACAAAGTAAAAAAAGGCTCGATACTAGCGGACACATCGTCATCCGAGGGGGGACAAATCGCTCTCGGACAAAATATGCTCGTGGCATTTATGACCTGGGGCGGTTCAAACTATGAAGACGCCATTATCCTTTCGGAGCGTCTCGTAAAAAATAGCAAGTTTACCTCGATCCATATGGACGAATTCATCGTCAATGTGCGCGATACAAAACTTGGACCAGAGATAACCACTCACGATATTCCCAATGTAAGCGAGATAAAATTAAAAGACCTCGACGAGGACGGTATTATCCGTGTTGGCGCCGAAGTGCACCCCGAAGACATATTGGTCGGCAAAGTCACTCCAAAGGGAGAAACGGAACTCACACCCGAAGAGCGACTTCTCCGTTCTATCTTTGGAGAGAAATCACGCGATGTAAAAGACACATCACTTCGTATGGACCACGGCAAACGAGGTCGTGTTATCGGTGTGAAGATCTTCTCCCGCGAAAAAGGCGACAATCTTGAATCAGGGATTATCAAACGAATTCATCTCGAGGTTGCGCAGGTTCGCAATATCTCCGTCGGAGACAAACTCGCAGGACGACACGGAAATAAAGGTGTCATCTCCGTCATTCTTCCCGAAGAAGATATGCCGTATATGGAAGATGGTACTCCTATTGATGTCATCTTGACACCGCTCGGTGTGCCATCGCGTATGAACCTTGGGCAGATTTTGGAGCTCCATTTGGGACTTGCCGCAAATACCCTCAATTACCAAGCTATCGTTCCTCCTTTTATGGGAGCTACTGCCCCCGAGATCAAAAACGAACTCGTAAAAGCAGGGTTCAATGAAAATGGAAAGATGAAACTCTATGACGGTCTCACGGGAGAATCTTTTGAACAAAATATTGCCGTTGGGTATATGTATATCTTGAAACTTAATCATATGGTTGAAGACAAGATTCATATGCGGTCTATAGGGCCATACTCTCTTATTACTCAGCAACCACTTGGTGGAAAAGCGCAAGGAGGTGGTCAACGATTTGGAGAAATGGAAGTTTGGGCGCTTGAAGGATACGGGGCATCACATGTTCTTCGCGAGATGCTCACCGTAAAATCAGACGATATTACCGGTCGCTCGGGAGCCTTTGATGCTATGGTGAAAGGCAACAATATTGAACAGACGAATATTCCAGAATCCTTCAATGTACTCTTGAATTATCTGCGTGGTCTCTCTCTGAATGTTAAGCTTCTCAAGGATACAGAAAGTAGAAAGTAGAATTTTTAAATTTATTCTACTTACTATTTACTACTTACTATTTACTACCCATTAACTTACTATGAAACCATTACACGAACAGAAAAAATTTGACTCAATTCTTCTCAAGATCGCATCACCCGAAGACATAAAAGAGTGGTCGCATGGAGAAGTGACCAAGCCGGAGACGATCAATTACCGCACTCAAAAAAGCGAGCGTGGAGGTCTTTTTGACGAACGGATATTTGGTCCCGAGAAAGAC
>JACQCY010000013.1 GCA_016201355.1 Candidatus Yonathbacteria bacterium
TATTCTGATAGTAAATAACCTATATCAAAATCGAAGCCCCACGCACTGCCCGAATACTTGGAGGGCAGAACACCGAAAGAAAAACACCCTTTCCTTTTTCAAAAGAAAATTCACCCACGCTAAATCAGAAATGCAAGGAACATTTTTCTTTGGTGTCGTCGAGAGAAGCGAGGCGGTGGCGGGACGTCCTCATTCGTGGGGGTTCTCCGCAAAATGGGTTCTGACTTCTTCCAACAAACACCACAAAGTTTAGGCGGTAATGCTTTCGCATTACCGCCTTTTACATTGTGTGACACCGAGCGGACTCGAAAGGGTTTTCGTTATCCAGCTATCGCCGAATATTAGACGTCGGACGTCTAATATTCGTCTAATCTTGGTGGTAAAAATCATTGCGCCCTCTTTGGTTCGTGCTATAATATTCAAATGTTCGGAATCATCTTTACGGTGCTTGGGCTTGTTGTCTTTGAAGTTGTCTCAAGTCTCGACAATGCGGTCGTGAATGCGGATGTTTTGGCAACGATGAAAAGCAAGCGCGCGAAAAAGTTTTTCCTCTTCTGGGGGATCCTCTTTGCGGTGTTTGTCGTAAGGGGGTTTTTGCCGTCTCTCATTGTTTTTTTATCGACCCCGAAAATTGGAATTTTCGGCGCTTTTCGCGTGATGTGGGAAAGCAATCCATCGGTCGTCTCCGCAATGGAAGCGGCTACACCAATCGTGATGATGGCGGGAGGGATGTTCCTCTTTCTCCTTTGGCTCCACTGGCTTTTTTTGGAAGAAAAGACTTTCGGTCTTCCTCTCGAGCGACATATTCAAACATATGGAGGAGTGTGGTTTTATGCGCTCTCTGCGCTTGGGCTTGTCGGCGTACTCGTTGCTATCAATGATATTGGTACGCTAAATCCGATGCGCCTCGCTCTTGCTTCGGCCGTTGGTTTTAGTGTGTTTTTCATTACGCAGGGATTTAAAGAAAATGCGGAAAAGATAGAGCAACGACTCATCGCGTCAGGGAAAGAAAGCTCGATGTCAGACTGGGCAAAGGTCGCATTTTTGGAAGTTCTTGATATGGCATTTAGTATCGACGGTGTTGTGGGTGCGTTTGCCTTTACCACAATGGTCCCCCTTATTTTAATAGGGAACGGTCTTGGCGCTATCGTCGTGCGACAACTTACCGTGGCAAATGTTGACCGCATTCGTTCGTATGCGTATTTGAAAAATGGCGCGATGTACTCTATTGGTTTCCTTGGTTCCGTGATGCTTCTCGAAGGTTTTGGCGCGCATCTGCCAGCGTGGCTCTCTCCGTCGGTGACCATCATCCTTGTAGGGTATTTTTTCTGGCGCTCGGTGGCAAAAAACAATTTAAAGAGAGATTAGACCTGTCCCACAATAATTTTTTTACTTATACCATCCCCCATTAACCTCTTTGCATTTTGTCAAAAATATTGGCTACGACTTTGAGAAAAATTTTCAATGAATCTCGATTCATTTCAAATTTTTCTCTTCGTCTCGTTCAATATTTTAGACAAAATTACGCAAAGGACTTAATTGGGGATGGTATAAAATCAGTGTTTCGTGCTTTCTGCGCGCGCGAGTCTGTTAATGATTTCTCGCCTTTTCTCTTCAATCTGAGTTGGAGTCATTCCTCCCGCCTCCATCTTTTCTATCTCTTTAGGAGTGAAGCTAAAAGACGGTACATTTTCAGAAAAGGGAGGAAGAGGTGGTGTGGTAACCTGCGGTTTTTCAAAATGATTATTTCCTAACATAAAATGTATTATACCATATTAATGATATTTGCTCCCTATAGTATGTTTTTCACTTAGGTTCTGGTATACTCACCAAATGGCTTTTATCGACTGGGACGAGACATATAGTGTGGGAGTAGAGATGATTAATAATCAACACAAAAGACTTTTTGCGTTGATTAATGATTTTCATAGCGCAAAATCAAACCTTGAGCAAGCAATCCAAGACTTGCTCTCGTATGTGGATTTTCATTTCAAGACGGAGGAGAAATATTTTGAAGAATTTGGATACGAAAAGACGGGGGAGCATAAGCAACAGCATCATTTTTATGAAAAGAAGATAAAAGATCTCTACGCGCAGTGTCTGCAGGAAAAAGTTGATGAAGGGAAGATCAGCGCGGAGATGGAAAGTTTTGTAAAAGATTGGATCTCGCAACATATCCATATCTCCGACAAGGAGTATTCCAAATGCTTTCACGAGCATGGATTAAAATAATTTCTCTAGAACTAGAACGATCATTTTCCCCCGATAATAATCGTTGCGTCAAAAGGAGCGCTCTCAGAGGTTGTTGCGGTCGTCGCGTCTCTGTATAGTTTACTAACCTCCGAAAGGAGGAGTGGCGCGTAATCACGCTTACTCTCTTTCACGGTGATGGTTGTTACCGCATACGCTGTTTTCTCATTGCCTGTTTTTGGGGCGGAGAATCCCGCATTTTTGAGACTTTTTGCAAGGGTGCTTGCCGCGCCCGCTTTGGCAGTGCTGTTTTGCACTATAATCGTGAGCGCTTGTTTGTTAAGAACAGGTATGGTCGTTGTTGCAGGTGTCGGCATTTCAGAAGGAGGTACGGGAGCGGGTGTCGCTATGGCGCGCGCTCCGGTATTTTCTGAAGGGGTATTCACCGCAATGCCAAGTTTTTTTGCGATGAGCGCATAGCGCGCGAGATCGAGAGCTTGAACACCATCACTCCCGTCATTTGAAAAGATCTTATTGATACTCTGGGAGATAAAGCGTGTTGAAATAAAAAAGATGATTGCCACGGTGGTAATAAAAAATACCAAAATACCCGAATAGATGAGATCTTTTGGCTTTATTCTTTTCAAGGATTCAACAATCTGTGTGTACTTGATATTCATAATATTGTATGGTCGTTATTGTGTCGCATTTGTCTGAATGCTTGCGCGGTAGGACATTGTGCCGGCTCCACGCCAGCCGGATTTGTCCTGCGCCGAGATGTTTAAACTTTCAATTTTGGTAAAATAATGGAGTCGTTCGAAATCTTTAAGATAATTTGAAAATGTGGCAAGGTTGCCCGAGAGACTATTTGAATAGGTGACGGTGGCAAGGGGAAATGGCGCGGAGAACGCTCCCGGTGTTGGTACATCAAAATGAAATGCTTGGACCGTGCCGTTTTTGAGAGAGAGACTTTCAAGCGCGGCAACGAATTCAAGGATGTTGTTTGATGGAATGAATGCTTGCTCTATCAAAATATCGTTTGTGCCGATAATTTCAGAATCACGCTTGATAACAGTAAAAAGATCCGTTCGTTTTTCAAGCGCGCTTGCGAGGAGGCGATTTTTTTGCGCATCGTTGGATAGATGTGTAATCTGTCGCGAAAGAAACACGGTTGCAGTCAGCGAGATCACTATGACCGAACAAGCGATGAACGCATGGCGACCAATGAGTATCAATAGGTTTTTTGTGGTAAACATAAAGTTTATTTATTTATAAAATACCGCGCTCGGGTCTTTGAGGCGGAACGATGCATTAAACGGTATCTCCTCTCTTTGTTCAAGATTAGTGAGGGGAATTTCTATCCCCGCAAGCATAGGCGACGATTGCAGGGATTTCTTGAATTTGTTTAATGTTGCGCGATCTTTCGCGGTTCCCACGAGGGACATATTCCCCGCGATGCTCGATGCTCCAAAGGTCGATATGCTGATACCGTCGATGATGCGCGCATTGATCTCGTCAACCACGGCGCTCCACAAGGGGGTTTGCGCGAGAATCGTTTGCCCTGTTTCCGTAAGAGCATTCACTTTGTTTACCCATGCTTCTTTCGCGAGTATTTCAGGCGAGGTGGATGTTACGGAAAGCGTAGCGATCGTTTTGTTTGCGTCTTGTGAAAGCGAAAAAACAAAAAGGTAAGCGGCGAGGAATGTGGCGACAAAGAAAATAGACACGCCGACCGTCATATTGCGGACAAGAGCGATAAAGGCTGTTGCTTTTTGGTACGCGTATGCTTCTTCAGTGCCGATAGGGAGGAGGCTTACCAAATTGTCTTCTCCTTCAGGGATCTGTCCGCGGATCATAGCGCCGAGGGCAATGATCCATTTTGCTTTTGGTTCAGAAAGCCCGCTTTTATTTGCGTAGTCGTCACGAATCTCGGCGTCAAGGATTGACGCTTCGATAACCTCTTCTTTAAGCTCTCCCTCAAGAGCCGTTTTTATTTTATGAACTTCGGCGGGGATTTTGCTTTCATCAATAAAGCGCGCGGGGAGCGTGCGCGAGAAACGAAGCGCGCCGTTTCTAAGCGCGAACACGGTCGCGCCATCGGGGGTCTTTTTGGTAAAGAGCATGGTGCGATTATGTTCAAGCTTGATCGCGCGCGCGATGCTCCCCAAGTGCGATTCGAGGGCAAGCGTTTTGATCCCCGCAGTGTCAAGGGCTTCGACATACCCTTGCGCGACTACGCGGGGAATGGTTGCAAGAAGAATCTCGTTCGCGGGTGGCATGCTTCCGAGTCGTTCCCAATCGAGATACGCATCTTCGGTCTTTACGGGAAGTTGGAAACCGATAGCGAGGCGCATTGCTTCCGCGAGACGATCCCCCTCGATAATCCTCGGGAATGAAAAGACGCGCGAGTATATTTTGTCGTCGGGGATTGAAACGATTGCGTAGTCGGTATCAAGATTTGCTTTGTTCCAAATATTTTTGAGGGTCTTGCCGAGAAGCGCGCGGTTTGCCACTACACCCTCGACAATAATATCCGCGGCGATGGGTTCTTCGATAAGGACAAGTTCTTCAATAGTTTTGCGTGTGGGTTTGTCTCTGCGCGCGCGCAAAAATGCGATTCGCACGACGGAGTCGCTGATCTCTATTCCCGCAACGCGTTTTTCTTTTGTGAGAAGATTGAGAAGGTTCATTGGGGGAAGGTTTTAAGTAATAGGTTTTTAGGTTTTAGGAAAATGCATCTTATCCTTAACACCCAACACCTTGCACCTGCCCATTTAGTATATCAAGTTATTTCTTTGTGTACCAATTTAATTGTGAACAGGTTCCTGCTTTTGTTCACGGGGGAGAGAAGGTGGCGCTTTGAAGAGACCTTGCGTAGGCCGAATATCAGACATCCGACGTCTGATAGAAGACGTCTGATATTCGGCAGAGCAATTTATTAACAAATCCTTTTTTTGCTCAAGAGAAAGAGGCTATGGTACACTTGTATGATGAAAAAGTTTCTCTTATTTTTGCTTTTAATAACAGGGAATATCTCGTTTGCGCGCGCGGCTTCGGAGCCTATAAAAAATGCAGGATTTATTCCCGCGAATATCTGGTATTCAAAAGACCCGTTTTTTGCGGAGGAAAAAATTCGCATTTACACGATTATTTTTAACGGAAGCGCGTATGATTTGGAGGGGACCGTTGAGTTTTTAGACAATGGAGCTCTTGTGGGGAAGACGCCGTTTTCTCTTGCGGGCGGAGGGCGCGTGCGCGATGTGTGGATAGACTGGAAGGCCGTTTCCGGAAAGCATATTATGACAGCGCAGATTACCCATACCACCGCATCTTTGGCGGGCGCGACAAAACACGCAATCGTACTCGACAATACAGAGACGGGGAAAAGCGAGCGTATCGTCGATATGGACACTGACGGTGATGGTATTGGCAACACCGAAGATCTTGATGATGACAATGACGGCGTGCCTGATATTACCGAATTGCAGAATGGCACGGACCCGCTTAAAAAAGACACTGACGGCAATGGCATTTCTGATGGCAAAGAGCTTGAGATTGCGATACAGCAAAAAGAAAAGACAGAGGGAGGGTTCGCATCAAGCACCGAGGCGCGGGAAGGTTTCGCGGGGACAATACAAAAAGTGGAGGACTATATTCCTTCTCCTGTAAAAGCGGGCGCTATGGTTTCTGCAAATGCGATTGAACGGTTTCGTATCGGCGAAGGGTATCAATTTCGCCTTGCAAAAGAAAACAAGATGCGCGAGATTGACGCAATGAAGTCGCCGGTCACTCTCGCTCAAAAAGACCGCACGGCGCTTGCCGTTGCATCACACGCTGCTGAAAAACCGCTTGCGTATGCGATGCTTGCCGCGCTTGGTTTACTGCAATATGTCTTTGAATGGCAAATTATTTTCTATGGTTTGTTTTTGTATTCGCTCTACCGAGTTGCGAAGTGGGTAGTTGTGAAGATTCGGAATAAATAGTTGTTGTTTGCATATTGAATATGATAGAATAAAGAAACATCTGATGAATAAAGAAACATCTGATGAATAAAGAAACATCTGATGAATAAAGAAACATCTGATGAATAAAGAAACATCTGATGAA
>JACQCY010000016.1 GCA_016201355.1 Candidatus Yonathbacteria bacterium
AAGGTCCGAAATTACAAAGGTCTTGCCTTGGTAAATTACAAAGGTCTGAAATTACAAAGGTCTTGCCTTGGTAAATTACATTTGTATTGCCTGCAGTCCGATGTATGTTATAATCAAAAAAATATATGGACAAACCGAAAAAGAAAATCCTCCTTATTGACGACAATGAAGTGATGCGCATTATGTTCTCCAATATTTTTTGGATTCACGGACTCGATGACGAATACGAAATCACCGCAATCAGTAATGTGTCTGGAGCAGAGGCAATTCTTGCCGACGAAAAAACCCGTCCTGATATTATCCTCACGGGGCTCGTAATGCCCTTTGAAAAAGACGGGCGCACTACGACAACCGCCGAAGCTGGGTTCACCCTCCTCAAGAGGATAAAAGAAGACCCTGTTCTTTCGCATATTCGTGTCATTATTTTCTCGAGCTATGAAGATGAAGAATATCAAAAGAAAGCGCTTGCGCTCGGCGCGGAACGATATCTAAAGAAAAAAGAAAATCTTCCGCAAGACATTATGGAAGTTATCCGTTCGTCTGAAAAATGAGCGCGGGTGTCTTTCTTAATACATTATTTTGAAATTAAAAATTTGAAATTTGAAATTACCCTATGTCCATCCCACTCGTAAAACTTGAAAATGTGAACTTCTACTACAATCACGGCAAGCCGTCGGAGGTGCACGCGCTCAAAAACATCAACCTTGAAATACAAAAAGGTGGATATGCGGCATTCTTCGGCCCGTCAGGATGCGGAAAGACAACCCTCACCTACCTCATCGGCGGTATTGAAACGGAAAAAACTGACGCGGGAAAAATTCTCATCAACGGACGCGACATCCGCGAGCTTCCTAAAAAAGCGCTCGCGGTCTATCGCCAGCTTGGCGTGGGTATTATCTTCCAGCAATTCAATCTCATCCCTTCGCTTTCTGTCCTTGACAATGTGGCGCTCCCGATGGCATTTCTCGGAATCAATGTTGAACGCAGAAAAAAAGAGGCGCTTAAACTTCTCGATCGTTTTGGAATGGCTAACTACGCGAGTCGCTTCCCTTCTGACCTTTCCGGCGGACAGCAACAACGCGTCAGTATCGCGCGCGCGCTCTCCAACAACCCTCCGCTCATCATCGCTGACGAGCCTCTCGGCAACCTCGACTCCGAAAATGCAAACAAGGCTCTCGAGTTTTTGAAGGAGCTCAATGAAAAAGACGGGCGCACGATTGTTATGGTGACACACGAATCCTGGTCGCTCCGCGATGCCAAAACTATCTTTTATATGAAAGATGGCGAGATTATCAAAACCGAAGAGGCAAAGAGCAAGGTTAGTGTTCAAAAATCTCTTTCGGAACATCTCTATAAACAGCTGTATTCAAACGCGACACCCGAGCACCTTATGGCGCGCTCGCTTTCGTATATGCTGATGAGAGGATTTTCCGCCGAGGAAATCAAGCGCTTTGAACTCTTTCTTACCGAACGACTCGCGGGAAAGATAAACACTGAATCATTCGCTGAATTCCTCATTCAGCCTTTCAAAAAAGGTGGTTTGGGACTCTGGAAACAGCGCGCGGAGAAAATAACGGGGACGGTCGACGAAATCATAGAGAACAATAAAAAAATTAAGGACATCTATAAAAGGATATGCGGGGTCATTTTCAGATATACAAAAAGTGCGCTTTGATGAAGTGGTCGAAGAACGCATCAGAAACATCGTAGACAAAGAGAATCTTCGCTCTGTTCTCGAGCTTCCGCGCGTGGATTTTGGGGTAGGACTCTCCCCGCACCGCGCGCGAGAAATATCCGACCGCCTCGAGTCTATCCTTGAGGAAAGACATTTCCAAGTGTTACATTAAAATAGTAGAATAAATAATAGAACATCAAAATAGCAAAATATTTTACTATTAACTATTAACTATTTATTATTTTGCTATTAACTACTCCCCTTATGCAACCAACAATACAGCAAAAACAGCCGGAGAAAATGAAACTTGATACGGAGCATAGTCTTTCTGTATGGGACCTTCTCAAACTCTCACTCCGTGTTTTCCGCACAAAACCGACGCGCACAATTCTCACCATTCTCGGAATGTCTGTTGGTATCGGCACGGTTGTCTTCCTCGTGTCGCTCGGCTATGGGCTCCAATACATATTGATCGGACGGCTCATTACGAGCGAAGACTCCCTTGTCACCGTAGAAGCATCCTACCCATCTGAAAGCGGAAAAAGTATTGATATTGATAAACTCGAAGAGACGAGGAAAATGGAACAGGTGGACACCGTCAGCCCCGTCGGTGAATTTCTCGGAGAAATATCCATTGCCGATCGCCCCCGTGGCATTATTCCTATTATGCGCGTTGTGCGATCTTCGTATTTTAAACTCGCGGGTGTTTCTCCCGATATCGGTGACCCGTTTACCGAAGACGCTCCGGGCGCTATCCTCTCCGCAAAAGCGCTTCAGCTTTTTGGGCTGAGTTCCGATAAATCAATACTAGGAAAAGAGATTACCGGAAGCGTATACTACCCCACCCGCGACGGAGGCACCGAAAATATTAACATCTCAACCATAAAAATTCGGGGGGTTATCACCGATGACCGAGAAGATCCTCTTGTCTATATCCCCTATTCATCGGTCAGCGCGGAGCCTACTTCTTTCAAGAGTATGCTCATCAAAGCAAAAGACATCAATTTTGTTGAACCGATTCGCGACAGTCTGAGCAAGGAAGGTTTCCTTATTAGCGCTAAGGTTGACCTCGTGAATCAAGCAAAAAAAATCACCAACGCGCTCACGATCGTACTGATGGTCTTTGGTATTGCCGCTCTCATTGTGTCGGCAATTGGAATGTTCAACACAATGATCGTCGGTTTCCTCGAACGAATTTATGAAGTGGGAGTGATGAAGTCGCTCGGCGCAACTGATGCTGATGTGCAAAATCTTTTCCTTATGGAATCATTCATTATCGGCTTTCTCGGAGGAATATCCGGACTCGCGCTCGGTATGGGAGCGGGTTCATTTGTAAACTTCATTATAAGCACCCTCTCGACCGGGCATGGTGGAGTAGCGCTCACCCTCTTTATCACTCCTTATTGGTTCATTGGCGGAACACTCATCCTCTCCTCGTCCATAGGAATTATCTCGGGCTTCTGGCCATCTCGCCGAGCGTCATTCCTCTCCCCCCGCGAAGCATTTGTACGAAAATAGCGCCTTTACCGAGGCAAGACCTTTGTAAATTTAAATTTACCAAGGCAAGACCTTTGTAAGTTTAAATTTACAAAGGTCTTGCCTTGGTAAGGGGATAAATATATTGTATTATTTTATATATGCAGAGAAAAATAATTTTTTCAATTGGTGAATATTACCATCTTTATAGTCGTGGAACAGATAAGCGCATTATTTTTGTGGGACACCACGATTATCAACGCTTTAAGGCTCTTTTATATGTTTGTAATAGCACTAACCCAGTTAATATAACCAAGCATTTTCGTGAAGGTAGAACCTTCGAAGAGCTTTATGAGATCGAACGCGAAGACACGCTCGTAGATATTGGGGTGTATTGTCCAATGCCAAACCATTTTCACCTTTTAGTGCGCGAAAAAAGAGATGGTGGAATTACAAAGTTTATACAGAAACTTTTAACCGCATACTCGATGTATTTTAATAAGAAAAATAATCGCACTGGCTCTTTATTTGAAAGTGAGTTTAAAGCGAAACATATTGATTCCGACGAATACCTAAAGTACAATTTTGCATATCATCACCTAAACCCAATAAAACTAATCGATTCAAAATGGAAAGAGAATGGGATTGCTAACCGTGAAGTAGCAAAAGAGTTTCTTACGAAATATGTCTATTCAAGCTATCTCGACTATCAAGGAGTAGATCGTCCAGAGTCGAATATCCTTAACCCTGATGCGTTCCCTGAATATTTTACAAACGTAAAAGATTTTAATGTATTTATTGACGAGTGGCTATCGTTTGGTGATACTGAATAACTACACAACTTTACTAATTTTACCAAGGCAAGATTTTACCAAGGCAAGACCTTTGTAAGTTTAAATTTACAAAGGTCTTGCCTTGGTAAATACTTAAATTTTGAATTCTATCACATCGCCACCTTTAACGATGTATTCTTTGCCTTCCGTTCGGACAAGTCCTTTTTCTCGCGCGGTGGCATAGGAACCGGCATTAAGGAGGTCTTGCCAAAACACCACTTCCGCGCGAATAAATTTATCTTTGAAATCCGTATGAATTGCCGTACCCGCTACCGGAGCCGTACTGCCTTTCTTTATTGTCCACCCTCTCGTCTCGTCTTCTCCTGTGGTAAAGTAGGTCATTAGTCCAAGCATCTCATAATTTTTTACAATCAAATTATTGATGCCGTCATCCTCTGCGCCAAGCTCAGCGCGAAAGGTTTCTTTCTCTTCTCCTTCAAGTTGTGACAAATCGTGCTCAACACCCGCATCAACGATGACATAATGCGCGCCAAGCGCTCCTACATAAGCAAGCAACTTTTCATATCGCTCATCTTTTAATTCATCCAAATTTTTTCCGCCCGCTTTTTTATTGAGCACATATAAAATAGGTTTCATTGTCAAAAGATGCAGACTTTGTATGAACAACAATTCATCGTGAGAAAGTATTACTCCGCGCGCCAGAACACCCTGCCCCAAAGCTGTTGTTATTTTTAAGAGAACTTCTTTTTCCTTAAGGGCTTCTTTGTCTCCCCTCTTTACATCTTTCTCGATATTAGCGAGTCGTTTTTCCACCGTCTGTTGATCAGCAATGATAAGCTCGAGATTGATGGTCTCAATGTCAGAAACGGGGTCAATGTGCCCGTGGACATGAATGATTTTGTCGTCTTCAAAGATACGGACAACTTCCGCAATAGCATCCACTTCCCGAATATGCGCAAGAAATTTATTGCCCAGCCCCTCCCCTTCGCTTGCTCCTTTTACGAGCCCCGCAATATCAACGAATTCGATCGCGGAAGGAATCGTCTTCTGAGAATGCGAGAACTCCGCAAGTTTATAGAGCCGCTCGTCTGGCACCGCCACCACCCCCACCGAGGGGTCGATGGTACAAAAAGGATAATTCTCGGCAGGGACGCTTTTTTTGGTAAGCGCATTAAAGAGTGTCGACTTGCCGACATTGGGAAGACCGACAATACCGATTGCGAGAGCCATTATGGATAGTTAATATTAAAATAATGAATAGTCAATAATTAAATAGTGAATAGTTTAAGTATTCTGCTATTTTAATATTTTATTATTTATTGCCCAATACCTTTTGCATTTCTGCTTGATGAATACGCATAACTTCCATCGTTGCCGTCATTTCTGAGCGACCGTTTTTTACTTTTGCTTGAATCTCATCGGATATCTTTTTGAAAAATTCGGGGTTCTTTTCAACTAAAGCGACGATGCGATTGACCTCTGCTTCAGGAACGCCTTTCATCTGGCGTTTGATCATCTGTTTGAGAAAAAATTCTTTAATCATATTTTTTTAAGATTATTTCGTACAATGCACCTATTCTACACAAAAACATAATTTGCGCAAATCAGTGCATACTCGCCGAAGTTACACAACTGTTATATGCTTGCACTCCCTCATTATATTTGGCAATGAGCGCGCGGGTTGCTTCAATAAGCGCATTGTACGGAGGGAGGAGATTATTATATTCACCAATGTAAATATTATAATTTTGGTCACTGGTCGAGGCGCTGTCTATCTGCGTCTTCTTTGTGTCAATCTGCGCGCGCTCAACTGAAATTTGCGTATTATTATTATCAATTTGCATCTTTGTCTCTGCATCGATTACCGGACACGCTGAAAGTGGCATACCGAAACTTTGCACCGCAAGCCATGTCTCGCGCCCCTCATACATTCCCTTTCCCACCGCGACACCGATTTCTTGATAATGGCTATTCAAAATATTCGCGCGGTGTCCGGGACTATTCATCCACGCCGTGACTAGTTTCTCATCCCCTCCAAAATCTCCCAAAGCGAGATTCTCTCCGACAATTACGAACGCATATCCTACCGTAGTGGCAAGGTCGACTGGACCGACACCCGTCGGCGATATATGCTCAAAATACTGCTTCGCAAACATATCGCTGAGCTTCATCTCTGCGTCACGGTCGAGGATATTGTTTTCAATGAGCGCGGGCAATCCACCGTTTATCGATCGCGCGCCATTGGTATATTCAATGACTCCTTTTGTGGTAAGGATCCACGATGGAGGTGGTGGGGTCGCGGGAAGAGGCGCAATGAGAGGACCAGGGGTGATGGCAGTTCTTTGGGGGATTGTTTCTTTTGGAACCAAACTGCCATTTGTTATAACAGGGGAAGAATTCGTCTTTGTATTACGCGGTTTCTCTTTTGAAACAACATTTTTTATTATCTCTTGTTTTTTAACACTTAGTGACATTTCTTTTGGTATGTCCTGTGACATTACAGGAACAATATGTTCACTTACTGGTGATGTGTTTACGCGAAGACTAAACATATTCTGAATATTCCACAATGAAGAAACCCCTGTCGAGATAAGGGTAGCCACCCCAAAGATAATCCCTAACATCACTTTCAACATATTCTTTATTTTACCATACTATTCCGATGAGATTATCAATAAAGTGGTTTCAATACTTCAAGAAAAAGAAAATTGAGTATTTGATATTTCGTCTATCCCCCACGAGCTTTCTTTGGGGACGCGAAACGCAGGATGATTTAACACAACAAAAATCTTGCCTCCCGGCTTTAAAACACGAAAACATTCTTTAAAAACCTTATGCAGTTCTTCTATATTCTGTAGCGCGAGAATGATGGATATTTTTTCAAAAGATGCGTCTTCAAAGATACTGAGATCGTCAGCCGAATTTACAAAATATTTAATTTCCTTTGAAGATTGTTTCTTCGCAATAGCAATAAGCGTTGCGCTCATATCAATCCCAAAAATAATCGCTCCTTCTTGATAAAATATTATCTTCTAACCGGGAAGCAAACGAAGGGGCGCGAGACGTGCGCTACATAATCGGAAGCGACACAAAAAATGTTGTTCCTTTGCCCTCTTCTGATGTGAACCAGATCTTGCCACCCAGAAGCGTGATGTACGCTTTTGCAATATAGAGCCCAAGTCCGTCACCAGCATTTTCTTTCCCGTGGTTGCTTGCGCGGAAAAACTTGGTAAAGATCGTCACTTGCTCTTCTTCAGGGATTCCGCGCCCTGTGTCAGCGATTTCAATACAGAGTTCTTTTCCTAGAAGCTCAGTCTTAACCTCCACAGTAGCGCCGTCTGAACTATAAATCACCGCATTTTCAATGATTTCGAACAACATGCGAACGAGCAATTTATGATCCGTATTGATTGCCATAAGAGGCGAAACGGGCGCGATTGCGATCGTGACATTTCGATCTTTTGCGAGCGCGTCAATTTTACTTTGCACCTCGGTCAACACATCAATAAATTTAGTCGGCATAAGATGAGGCATAATACTATTTTGATCAATCTCGGATACCGCAACAAGATCTTCCGAAAGATTCTTGATGCTCAACATAGATTGATGAGCAATTTGTAAATCCTCTTTTTTCTTTTCGAGGTTTTCTTCTTTCATTGCCATCTCAAGATTCCAGAGCGCTTCCGTGATCGGTGTCCGAAGCTGATGGGACGCGTAGACAAAATCTGAACGAAAATGCGTAGATTCAATCTCTTTTGACACATCACGGAAAACGATGATTGCACCTTCTGTCTCCCCGCTTGCGTCAAGAAGCGGCGCCGCGCTGTCGCCTGCCGAGATCTCGCTCCCATCTTTCTTTATCAACAGAACGCCGTCCTCCATAAAAGAAGTTTTCTTTATAACGATTGCATCCTCAATGAACGCAACATCCTCTTTGCGGTCGCGCTCGCGGATAAATTTTATAATCTCGCGAAAAGGTTTACCGAGCGCTTCCGCTTCGCTAAAACCGGTGATCACGCTTGCCGACTTGTTCCATAAGGTAATACGCCAATTGCGGTCAATCGCGACGACGCCATCGCCGATGCTTTCAAGCAATATCCGCTCGCGGTCACGCTGTCCTCTGATTCTTTCACGGTCTTTTAATACGCGATAGGAAGAAAAACCGACAATGAAAGTAATCAGCGCCCAGATGAGAGCGAGTTCAATGATTTGTCTATCCCTCTCGGCAAAAGCGACGCGCGTCGGCTGTACGATCTCAACGCCAAACCCGTACTCCTTCACGGGAGCATAGGCGGTTACATTCTCTTCATTTTCAATAGGATCAAAAACCACCTCTACGCCCCGCTCTCCGCGGAGAAGTTTCTGAATGGTGGCGACCGAAGAGTAATCAACAAAACCGCCTTCCATCTTCGTATGCTGGTGCGCGATCATCTGCCCTTTTTTGTCTATCACATAAACAGCCCCGCCCTGGCCAACACTAACTTCATCAATCCAGTCTACGATCACGTCAAGCTTTGCGGCCAAGAGGATAAAACCGAGGGATTTTTGATCGGCGGATTTCACGGGGACCGCCACGGAAACAACGCCATACTTCGGCTCAACCGCCCGAAGAAACGCTTCCGAAACATACGGCTTCCATTCTTTGCTCACACCTTGATAATAATCACGGTACGAAAAGTTTTTTCCAATCATTTCGGGCGATGGCACATTGCTCGCTTTTAATATCCCTTCTTTG
>JACQCY010000023.1 GCA_016201355.1 Candidatus Yonathbacteria bacterium
AGGCAAAGTCAATGAGAAATTACAGGAATATGTGCGGTACTACAATACGGTGCGACCGCATACTTCTCTTGGTTTTGTTTCTCCGGAGGAGTATTATATGAAGAACCGAGAAAATTCTCATATGTAGTGAACTAATACACAAGCTTGCAGTAAGAGATTTATGCGTGTATGATATTTATAGATAAAAGAGAGGGAGGTGGAATATGCAAAGAAGTAGTGTGTTGGTGGTCATTTTTATTGTTGTGTTTATATTTAGACTGGCATACGGGATTGTAGCTGTAGGCATTAAAAAAAGAGATGATGATTAAATTTAATAAACACACTCTTTATTTGGCGACTGATACTGGTCGCCAATTTTTGTTTATTTGTATCCTTGTGGTATTATTTAGTGGCACAAAGGGCGTATGATTTGCATATAAAAATTATGTCAAGAAAAAATAAATTAACAATTATCGTTCTGTTTACATTTTCGGTTTTTACTATTATCTATTACCTTACTCCTGCTCTAAAGAGTGGTGTTGACAAGGTTTTTATCACTATTTCAACATTTCTCTTTACTATTTTTACAGGGTTTTTCATATCGCGGCAAGGTAGTCGGTATAGTGAGATTCGTAAGACTGTTTCTGTTATTGATGGTAATTTTTCAAGCATCTATCGTTCTTTCGGACACTTGGGTAAAGATATTCAAGATAAAGCTGGTAAAATTATTAAAACCTATTACCAAAATATCCTCGACAATAAGGCGTGGGATTTTAATTTGAAGAATAAAACAACTACCTTAATAGACACTCACGAACTTCTTAATATGGCATCCAGTGAAGATCCTTCGTCTCCTCTCGCAAGCGCTGTTTTTTCGAGGATTATGACCTGTCTTGGAAACATACAGATTGAGCGCAAAAATCTTGTTGCGCTAAGCGAGGAAAGAATCCCTAAATTCCAATGGATTACTATCTATTCTCTAAGTTTAGTGCTTTTTCTTGCTCTTTTGATTGTTATACCGTCAAATAATTTATTGATTGAATCAACATTGAAAGGAGTTTTTTCCACTTCAGTAATTATTGTGATTATGCTCCTTGGGCAGTTGAACCGTCTTGAGTTGTTTGAGGGAACCATCGGTGAACATTCGGCTCAGGATGTTATTGATATTATTGATGGGAAAAAATAATTGATAATTTTAAAAAATATGGAAAATAAAATAAAAGTTGGTATTGCGGATTTTTCTCCATTGATTATTGATGATGGGGGAAAATACAAGGGATTTGAGATAGATCTATGGGAAGCAATCGCTAAAGAGATTAATATAGATTTTGAATAAGTAAAATAATGAAATCAGCGGCGATTGGAGTTTTGGTTTTTGTTCTTGTCTTTGGAAATCTATTGTGGTTTGTGGAAAGAAATGCCAATACATTCAGTAAGAATTATTTTCCTGGAATTTTTGAGTCATTTTGGTTGGTGATTTGTTCTATGTCTACGGATAGCTTTGGGGATTATGTGCCACATACATGGATGGGAAGGGTTATCACCATAGGGATTATTGTCGGAGGTGTTGCGATCTTTGGTTTGCTTGTTGCTCAAGTAACCGCTTTTTTGGCTATTAAAAAAATCAAAGGAGAAATCAATAACAGCCGAGATTTAGTTAATAAAAAAGTTGCTACGGCCGAGGAGACAACGAGTGAGAATATTTTAAGAAGAATCGGCGCAAAGGTGATTGGAGTTTCTAAAATTGAAGAGGCTTATTTGAAACTTAAAAATGAAGAAGTTGATGCAATCGTCTTTGATGCGCCAGTGGCAATTTATTACGAAAAAAACGATAAAGATGGCAAAATAGAAATCATCGGAGAGATATTTGATAAACAGAAATACGGGATTGCTTTACAGCAAGGGAGCCTTTTAATGGAAAAAATAAATCAAGCAATCTTACACCTTAAAGAATTCGGGCAATATGACTTATTTTATAGAAAATGGTTTGGCGAAGACTTGGTAATGGAATCGTAGTTGGCATCTTTGGAGATTGTATTACCGAGATTGTTACCGCACCGTGTTTTTCGGTGTATACTATCTATACGATGTTATTTAATTTTTTCAAGAAGACACAATCGAATGGTTTGCGTAATGAGAAACACCATCGCTTTCTTCCTGCCTTTTTGTACGGGAACAAAGAAGAGGTTGCGCTTATCCTTGATATCGGTTCAGCAAGCGTTGGGGCGGCGCTCACAAGGATAGAAGAAAACAAGCCACCCCACATTTTCTTCACGGTCCGCGAGAACATACCTTTTCAGGGGGCGCTCTCGTCCGCGCGGTTTCTTGCGGGGGTAAATCACGCGCTCGTGCAAGTCTTCAAAAAGATTCAGATTGCCAAGAAGGGAGACATTCACCCAGCGCGTGTTTTTTGTACATTTTCCTCTCCGTGGTTTCTCTTGAAAATTCGTCATCTGCAAATCACAAAAATGGAGCAATTCGAGGTTACGGAAGAGTTGATGAATTCACTTTTGAATGAGGACATCCAGCATCTTAAAGAGGAGATGAAGGGAACGCTCCCGCTCCAAGATATCGAGATTATTGAAAAGAAGATCATCCAAACGAAATTAAACGGGTACCATATACAGAACCCCTATGGCAAAAAGACTTCCAATATTGAAATTGTCGCAACCGTAAGTTTGTCTTCTCGTCGCGCGCAAAGTAGTATACGGGGTACTCTTAATAATTTTTTTCATATCCCGGATTTTCATCCCGGAGTATTTCCCCTCACGGCGTTTAGCGCTCTTCGCGATATGTATCCATATCGGCAGGACTTTATCTTTGTAGACATTACGGGAGAAGCGACGGATGTATCTCTTGTACAGAGTGATCTATTGATGGGGACAACATCTTTTCCTTACGGGAGCAATTTTTTCATCCGCGAGATATCGATAGGGCAAAAGACTCCTCAAGAAGAAGCGATAACACTTTTTAGTATGTATCTTCGCGGAGAACTCGAAGAGAAAAGACACACTCAGGTCGAAAATATCATAAAGCGAAGTCGTGTTGAATGGGGGCGACACTTTAGAAAAACGCTCTCCTCGCTTGCAAAGATAGGGAAGTTTTCTCCTGCGCTGTTTTTTACCACAGATGCGGAGGTAGCGCAGCTTTTTGAAACCCTTATGAAAGAAGCATCTCTGGAACTTTTTATGGGAGAAGGCCCTGATGTGGTGTATCTCGATACAAAGACGATGGCAAATTTCATCTCTTTTGAAAGTGGGGTTGTTCGAGACCCTTTTCTTGCCATTGAAGCGCTTTTTGCAAAGAAAATTATCTAGACCTTGAATTACAAAACTCGTCGAAACCACATATTTTCAGGGGACTCTCGGAGCGCGACGGCGCGAGAGTGAGCCGAAAATTCAGCAGAATTTTACGGCGTACCCCTGAAAATATGTGGTGAGAAAGAGTTTCGTAATTCAAGGTATAAGATTTTCAGTATATTTGTTTACAAAGAAGAAGATGATACAATGTCATTATGGATGGCATCAATCGAAAAAAAGTGCAAGATATGATTATCCCGCAAACGCAGATTATGCGAAGACCGGATACTGCGCCTTCTGTCCCTCCCTCACCTGTTCAAGCAGAAGTAAATGAACGCATTGAAAAGAGCTCGTTTTTCAGAAGAAAAAAAGAAGAAAGGGATATTTCAAAAACACCAAGCAATAAAGGAAAGCATTTTTCCATATTATTTTTTATTATCGTTTCTATTCTCGGGCTCGGTTTTTTCGTAGCGAATTATTTTTCTTTCGTGACGATCAGTGTTGTTCCGTTTATCCAAAAGACGCATATTGAGAATGAATTCACGGCAGTAAATGAATCTGGCGCGGAAGAAGGAGCTCTCGTCTTTCAGTTTATGAGTTTTACAGAAGATGAAAGCAGAGATGTATCCGCGACGATTGAAAGAAACATACAGAAGAAAGCGGGGGGTAAGGTTATTATTTATAATTCATACAACAATCAAAGCCAGCGACTCATTAAAAATACACGGCTAGAATCATCCGATAAAAAGATCTTTCGCATAGATGGGTCAGTAGTGGTTCCCGGCACGAAGGTCGTGGGTGGAAAGGTTATTGAGTCGGGTTCTGTCGAGGCATTGGTATATGCGGACGCCCCCGGCGAAGAATACAATATCGGTCTTGCAGACTTTACCATACCGGGGTTTAAGGGAGACCCTCGCTACACAAAGTTTACCGCGCGCTCAAAAAAGGATTCCCCAATCACCGGTGGTTTCTCGGGCACCGTAAGAGTTGCCACCGATGAAGATATCGCAAAAGCGCAGACGGATTTAAAGGATGAACTCAAGAGAATTGCGGTAGAAAAGATTCACACAAAGGTTCCCCCTACTATGAGCTCTTTCCCGTGAAGTACGGTTCTTATATTTGAATTAGTTCCACAAGCTACTACTATGGATGCGTATACAAAAGTAACGATGCGCGCGACAGTTTCTGTGTTCTTTTTTGATACGGAGTCATTGACCATGAAGATTGCCAAGCTTTTATTCAATGATTATCAAGGAGAATCTCTTTCTCTTTCGAATATTTCAACATTGATTTTCTCTTTTGTTGAACCGGTAGACAAAGTGGTGCTTTCCGACCTCAAGCATATTCGCTTTCGCCTCGCAGGAGACCCTGTTTTCATCGGTAATATCGATACGCCAAAACTCATTGGCGAACTTGTAGGCAAAGAGAGAAAAGATTTTGCAAAGATCGTCACGACTCAGAAGAATATTAAAAAAGCGGATGCGACTATTTTCCCTATGTGGAAGACGGTATTCCCGACGGAGAGAGAAAAATTCTCGGTAAAGATTATAAATGAGCAGTAGGGTAAATACCGTTTTCGTTGACGCTCTGCGCCGTATCTGATACTATAAATAAATTCGTAATGGCAGATATAAAAAAAGAAGAATTATCACAAGGGGAAATCATCGAAGCTCTCCCTAATACGATGTTTCGTGTGGAATTTCCTGATGGGAAAATCATCATCTCGTATCTTGCGGGAAAGATGCGCCTTCATCGTATTAAAGTATTGGTAGGGGATAAGGTTTTTGTCAAAATAGACCCGTATGGCGGGAGGGGGCGCATTGTCAAACGCGGGTAAACATCGTACTCTTGCATTTAATTATAAAATATAGTAGAATAGTCAAATCGTTTCTTTTTTAAGGAGAAGGATACATTAGAATATGAAAGTACGAGCATCGGTAAAAAAAATCTGCGCAAAGTGCAAGACGATTAAACGAGATGGCCGTGTGCGTGTTATTTGCGCAAATCCGCGCCATAAACAACGACAAGGGTAGAGAATTAAAAAATTTTAAATATTCAATATTACAAATAATATGCGAATCATCGGAGTTACGATACCAGACAATAAGCGACTAGAGATAGGTTTGACCGCAGTATATGGTGTTGGTCGCGCTCGCGCGCAAAAGATTCTTGATGAATGCAACATAGACTATGGTAAACGCGCGAATGACCTAAGTCTCGAAGAAGAGGCAAAGATTCGCAAATCATTTGAAGCATTTACCCTCGAAGACGATCTTCGCCGTGAAGCGTCAAACTCCATCAAGCGACTGAAAGACATTAAGGCATTTCGCGGGTTGCGCCATATAAAGAAGCTCCCTGTTCGCGGACAGCGGACCAAGACGAACTCTCGTACCGTACGCGGGAATGTGAGAAAGACAATGGGTTCCGGGCGTCGCAAAGAAGAGAAGAAATAATCAAATGGTAAAAAAACAAACTACGACAAAAGACACCAAACAGAAGACCATGGAAGCAAGCGCGCCTTCGCGTATCTCAAAAAAGAAACATATTGAGGGAACCTTGTTTGTTCAGTCTTCTTATAACAATACAAAAGTTCTCCTTTCTGATAAAAAAGGAAACGCTCTTGCGTGGTCGTCTTCAGGTTCTCTCGGATTTAAAGGCGCAAAAAAAGGGACTCCTTTCGCCGCAGCAAAGGTTGGAGAACTTTTGGGGGAAAAGGCAGTTACTGCAGGCATTAAAGAAGTAGATGTTGTGGTTAAAGGGGTGGGGTCGGGGCGAGAAAGCACCATTCGCGCATTCAGCTCAAAAGGAATTGACATAACCGCAATTCGTGACGAGACCCCCGTACCGCACAATGGACCTAAACCAAAGAAGCCGAGAAGGATTTAAAAATAAATTTTAAATTACAAATTTTAAATTTAAAATGAAACCTAAATTATTAAATTTAAACATTTAAAATTTAAAACTTAAAATTGACATATTATTATGATCACTGACCAAAAATGTAAAAAATGCAGGCGCGCCGGAGAAAAGCTCTTTCTGAAAGGGGAGCGTTGTTTCACTCCTAAATGCGCGATGGAGAGAAAGCCATACCCTCCGGGTATGCTTATGTCTGAGCGCAAACACCGCTCAAATGTTACGGAGTATGGTACTCAAATGCGCGAGAAACAAAAAGTGCGCAATACCTATCGCGTAAATGAGAAACAATTTAGCGGGTATGTGAAAGAAGCAAGCCGTAAAACAGGAGTCATTCCCGCAGAGTTTCTTTTGGAGGCTCTTGAGACTCGTCTCGATAATGTTGTCTTTCGAGCGGGTTTTGCGAGCTCCCGCTCGCTCGCGCGACAGATGGTTGTGCATGGTCATATTGCGGTCAATGGTCGTCGTACCGATGTTCCTTCTCGCAGAATAAAGATGGGAGATGTCCTTTCTATCCGTCCGGGGAGCAGGGGATCAAAGCTCTTTGAATCTTTGGGAGAAAAGTTAAAGACTTTGACGATTCAGCCTTGGATAAAGGTGGATGCGGAGAAATACGAGGCGACCATTCAAGGTAAGCCAAATCTTGCAAAAGAAGAAGCATCGTTCAATCTTAATTCAGTTATCGAATTTTACAGCCGTTAACAAGGAGATATTCCCGCGCGCAGGGAGTATTCATTTGTATTTATTAACAAAATGATGTATAGTTTTATCGTTTAATTTATTTTTTTCATAATCCAATTATGCTCGAATACAATATCACATTGCCATCACAGCCAAAGGTTATCTCCGAAGATGATTTCAAAGGGGTGTATGAAGTAGAGGGTCTTTACCCGGGGTATGGGCATACGCTTGGCAATTCGCTTCGTCGTATCATTTTATCGTCACTCTTGGGCGCCGCAATCTCTACGGTCAAGATTGAAGGCGTTCCTCACGAATTTTCAACTATCGATGGGGTAAAAGAAGATGTCATCACTATCCTCCTCAATTTAAAGAAGGCGCGTTTTAAACTTGCAACAATGGAGCCACAAGTCGCAACGCTTACCGTAAAAGGGGTCAAGGATGTCATGGTGGCCGATATCAAAGTCGGGGGACAAGTAGAAATATTGAACCCAAAACAGCACATTGCTACCCTTACTAGAAAAAATGCTTCGCTCTCGATTGAGATGACGATAACGAAAGGTTTTGGATATGTTCCCAAAGAAGTGCACCAAAAAGAAAAAGTCGATATCGGAACCATTGCCGTAGATGCAATCTTTACTCCCATTCGTCGCGTAAACTACGAAGTTGACAATATGCGCGTCGGCGATCGTACCGATTATAACCGTCTTAGGTTCGTTATTGAGACAGATGGGACAATCACTCCTCGTCGCGCTTTTGAGTCTTCCATTGAAATTATGATCAATCAACTCAAATCCATCGTTGGTTTTAACGCGGAGGAAGAGGTCAAAGAAGAAGAATCGCTTGAGGAAAGCAAGGGGGCAAAAAAGAATGTCGTGGATAATGAATTTTTCAAGACACGCATTGAGCAAATTGATCTATCCACACGCACCAACAATGCGCTCTTGAATGCAAATATCCGTACGGTCGGAGGCCTTGCAAGAAAAACCGAAGAAGATCTGCTTGAAATCGATGGTCTAGGCGACAAGGGTATTCAGGAGATCAAGAGAGTGCTTTCTCATCACAACATCATCCTTAAGGCATAACTATTAACTATTAACTGTTACTATGAAACACCATAAGTCAATGAGAAAATTCGGAAGGGACCGCGCAGGGCGCTTAGCGCTTATGCGTAGTCTCGCGCTCGCGCTTATTAAAGAAGAACACATAAAGACTACCGAGGCGCGCGCAAAAGAGCTCCGTCCTTTTATTGAGAAACTGATCACGAGAGGACGCAAAGGGGATGTCGCTTCGCGTCGTTTGGTGATTGCGCGACTCGGTGGCATAGAGGGAGAAGAGGGAGCGAAAAAGATTATCGAGGACTTTGGAGCGCGCTATCAGTCTCGTCCCGGCGGATACACAAGGGTGTTTAAGCTTCCTCGTCGCGCGGGAGATGCGAGCAAGATGGCCGTTATTGAATTTGTATAAAATTAGATGAATTAGTGATTACGATAAAAAATGACAAATCAACTTTACAAAATCGATGCAGAAGGAAAATCCGTAGGACGGATTGCGTCTCTTGCAGCGCATATACTTATGGGCAAGACTTCTCCATCATTTCAGAAAAACCTCGTGGCTGATGTTCAGGTGGTCATCAATAATGCCTCAAAGGCTTCTATTGCGCAGAAGAAATTTAATGAGATTCGAGCAAAAACATATTCCGGCTATCCGGGAGGACTCAAAGAGAGCACACTTGCTCACTTGATTGAAAAGAAGGAGTTTGGTGAAGTATTTATCCATGCTATTGAGCGAATGATCCCTCGCAATCGCTTACACAAAGGGCGAATGAAGCGTTTGGTGGTGAACGAATAAATAATAATATGACAATTAAGGATACTAAAAAAGAAATCGAAGTTACTGAAAAAACTGAGAAGAAAGTTACTTCTAAGACTGCTTCAAAAAAAAGCGGAACAGGTAGATATATTGAAGCCATTGGTCGTCGCAAGACATCGACTGCTCGCGTGCGTATCACTGAAGGTTCCAAAGAGGGCATCTCTATCAACGAGAAGAGTCTTGCGGTATATTTCCCAACAGCTGAACTCCAGTCTATTGTGAATACCGCTACCTCAAAATCAAAGATTCCTGTGAAATTTAATATAACCGTAGTTGTAAAAGGAGGAGGTATTCATTCTCAAGCAGAGAGTGTTCGCCACGGTATCTCACGCGCATTAGTTGTTCACAGCGAAGAATCTCGTCCTCGCTTAAAGAAACTCGGATTCCTTAAGCGCGACCCTCGTGCAAAAGAACGACGCAAATTTGGCCTCAAGAAAGCAAGAAAGGCTTCACAATGGTCAAAACGCTAAATTCAAAGCAAACTGCTTTGCTTTGAATAGCGTTTTGACGGCCGGAGTATGTTGCGA
>JACQCY010000001.1 GCA_016201355.1 Candidatus Yonathbacteria bacterium
GCCGAAAAAACAGCAACCCTTCTTGATTTTGATCGCGTATTTGGCCTCAACCTTTCCATCCCTGTTAAAGAAATAGTTCTGAAAGAGGTGCAAGCTCTTGTGAAAAATTACGAAGACGCGCGAAAAAACAAAGATTGGGAGAGATCAGATCGTCTTCGAGGAGAAATCAAAGCGCTCGGTTGGGAGGTTGCTGATATCGTGGGGGGAACAAAAATTACAAAAATTAAGAAAGTTCTATCGCCAAATATTCAAGAAGCATTTTAGGCGAAGAACCGCGGTCGGCGAGATAGGTTTTTGTCTTATATATATCACGGAAAATATCGCCCCGTCCGCGGATAGCGGATTCTTTCCCCGCGAGGCGCGTGTAGAGCATCCGTTCGAGGTAGTCGAGGATGCGACGAATCTTTTCTCGGTCAATAACCTCGCCCTTTTTTGTCTCCGTAAGTTTTTTTATAAAAGCAAACCTCTCGGTAAGCAATGAAGTATCTAAAAATTTCTCCGCAAGTTCCTCCGCTTCATCTTTGGGAGAGAACAGCTCCTCTCTGCGGAGGAGAAGCGCGCGTGAGGCAAGCGTTGGTATAAGAATATGAAGGCGCGGGATAATGACAAAAAAATGCGTGTGGGGAGTCGGTTCTTCAAATGTCTTAAGAAGCGCGTTTTGCGCCTCATGGGTAAATGATTCCGCGCTTATAATGAAAATCCTTCGAGAGAAACCGTCTGTGGTCTTATTTGTAGGAACATTAAATCCTGAGCGAGATTGTCGGAGCGACAAATCGCGCGATTCATCAATCCCCAACGATTGATATTCAAGAATGGTGAAATCGGGGTTGCCCTGCGCAGATATTCCGAGGTGTTGTTCAAGCGCGGAAAGAAGGACGGGCACTATTTCTTTTTTTTGCCCTTCGATAATATGCGCGTGATGCATATACCCCGTCTTTTTATAGTGTTCAAAAATAGAATCCATGGGGGAAGGTTGAAAAAGGTGTTAGATTTTAGGTGTAAGGTGTTAGCAAATGCATTTTTGTACTTTCTAAAACCTGTAACCTCATCCCTAAAACCTGCTTTCAGTTACTTTTTTGAGATAATACTTTTCTTGTAAGTGCTCAAATGTTCGAGGGCGATGCCCGTTCCTTTGGCCACACAATAAAGCGCATCATCAGCAAGCACCGCTTTAACACCCGTGCGACGCAAAACGAGCTCAGGAAGATTTCTGAGCTGAGACGATCCTCCCGTCATAATGATTCCTCTATCAATAATATCGGAGGCAAGCTCAGGAGGTGTTTCTTGAAGCACATTCTTGATTGCGCGGATAATTTCGTGAAGTTCGCGATCTATCGCTTTTACCATTTCGTTTGTCGATACCCGCGCCGTACGAGGAAGTCCGGTAACATAGTCGCGTCCTTTGATAACAATAGAAAGCTCATCATCCATAGATACCGCTGAACCGATGTGTATCTTGATCTCTTCTGCGGTGCGGTCGCCAATAGCGAGGTTGAAAGTTTTTTTAATATAATCGGCAATTGCGTGATCAAGTTTATTCCCCGCGCATTTTACTGAAGTCGAAGCGACAATGCCCCCAAGAGAAATCACGGCGACATCGGTCGTTCCCCCTCCGATATCAACAATCATATGTCCGTGCGCTTCATAGATGGGAATACCCGCGCCAATAGCCGCAAGAATCGGTTCTTTCACTACATAAGCATTCTTTGCGCCTGCATTAATAGCCGCTTCTATCACCGCGCGCCTTTCGGTGGATGAAACTCCCGCCGGAACACTAATCATTACATCGGGTTTCCAAATATTCCACCTTCCGAGCGCTTTGTTCATATAATACCGAATCATCGCTTCGGTTATACGATAATCCGCGATGACCCCATCTTTCATTGGGCGGTACGCGATGATATTGTCGGGAGTCCTCCCTATCATTTCTTTTGCCTCGAGCCCGACAGCCATAATGCGATTATTTTGCTGATTCACCGCGACCACGGAAGGTTCATTCAAAACAATACCCTTGCCGGGAATGAATACGAGCGTATTTGCCGTACCAAGATCAATACCGATTTTTTTTATAAAAAATTCCATAGGTTTAATTACAAACTATTTCTTCGTCTTCGCTTCGTCTCTCAATATCGACACCGATATCTTTGAGGCGTCGTTCTATATCTTCATACCCGCGATCAATCGTCGTATTTACATTATGTATAACAGACTCACCTTTTGCAACTATTGCCGCAATAACAAAAGCTAAACCAGCTCGAAGGTCTGGACTTATTATTTTTTTCCCGCAAAGTTCAGTTTTTCCTTGCACAAGGACGCGATGAGGGTCCATTACCACAAAACGAGCGCCAATACCCGTGAGCGCTTCGGTATAGTTGAGCCGACTCTCAAAAATAGTTTCAAATACCCTACTCTCGCCCTCGGCTTGCGTAAGAAAGACGGTCATCGGAGCTTGAAGATCGGTGGGGAAACCCGGATACTCGTGAGTCTTTATGTTAAGAGGTTTTATTTTTGTCGGAGCACGAACAATGATTTCGTTCTTTTTTGTTTCTATTGATACTCCTGCACTGCGCAATGCTTCTATGGGAGACTCAAGGTGTGCAGGATTGCAATGTATAATACGAAGTTTTTTTGCTGTAAGCGCGCCGAGAATAAGAAAACTCCCCGCATCAATACGGTCAGGCATTGTTTGGTATATATGTTTTTTCGCTGAAAGCAGTTTCCCTCCCGTAATGGTTATCGTTGGCGTGCCAGCTCCAAAGATCTTTGCTCCACATTTATTAAGAAAATCAACGAGATCAACAATCTCTGGCTCCATTGCCGCATTTTTAATGGTAGTGATTCCCTGCGCGAGAACTCCCGCAAAAACAAAAGTTTCTGTCACGGTGACACTTTGATTTTTTAGGAAAAATTCTGCGCCACGGAGTCCCTGAGGAGCGACTATCGAATAAGAGTCATTTTTAAAGGTCACTTTTGCGCCCATTTTTTTAAACCCCTCGATAAAAAGGTCAATGGGGCGCGCGCCAATGAGGCATCCTCCCGGAGACGAAAACGAGACTTTTCCAAAACGGGCAAGGGTAGGTCCCGTTATTACAACCGACGCGCGGAGTCGTTTCACAATAGAAGGAGAAAGTTCTGTTGAAAAATTTTGCGGAATAGAAACTTTATATTCGCTGGTATTTGGATGCGAAATCTCAGCGCCCATATTGCGGAGGAGCTCAGTGATCTGTTGCACATCATTGATTTCAGGAATATTTTTAAGGGTAACGGTGTCACGGAAAAGCACCGTGGCGGCAAGAACCTTGAGCGCCGCGTTTTTTGCTCCTGTTATAGCGACTGTGCCACGGAGGGTCTTTTGCCCACCGAGTCCTTTAATAACGAAAGTATCACTCATTCCTCCTATCTTACTACACAAGAAGCTACTTGAACAAATGGATATTGTGGGGTGATATTTTTTTTGCTCATTTTACCCTCCTGCGTTATGATGGAGATATGTTCGTCCTCACCGCCCTACCCATCATCCGAGGAACACTCAAGGGGACACTTACCTATTTTTCAAAAACTCCGGTAAAAACAGGGTATCTTGTCACGGTACCTCTTCGGGGGCGGGATATTCCCGCGCTTGTCGTGGAGTCGAGCGATGCGCGGAATAAAAAAATTATTCTGAAAAATTCTGATTATACAGTAAAAAAAATCATTCATACAAAACCGTATCTTCTGTGGGACACATCATTCATCAAAGCTGCCCGAGAAACATCACTCGCCTCCATTCAAGAATTCAGCGAAATATTACTTTCTCTTACCCCAAAAGTTATTCTCGACACTTATGCGAACGGGAACAGAGTGAAGCGCCCACTAAAAAAACAAATATCGAGCGCTCTATCCTCCCCGTCGCGCACCCTCGCTATAGAGGGGAGCAAAAGCGCGCGAATCGATTTCTATAAAAGCATTGTCCATAAGTCATTACAACAAAATGAATCTGTTTTTATTTGTGTGCCGAATCAGAGCGATGCTGAGAAGGTGGCGAATGAATTTAGTGAAACTAAGATACATTTTATATTTCATAGTGGCATATCTAAAAAGAAACTATTAAAACAGTGGGAAGAGGTTCTCGCTCTAACTCGCCCCATTGTTGTTGTTGGAACACCGCAATATCTTTCTCTTCCAAGACACTTTGCAACTATTATTCTCGAAGAGGAACATTCCCGCCTCTGGAAAACATTTATGCGTCCATTTTTTGATATGCACTTTTTTGTTGAAGCTTTCGCGCGCGCAACCTCGAGCACCCTTATTTTAGGCGCTCCCATCCTTCGCCTTGAAACACACTATAAAATTTTGAATGGCGAGATTGAGCTTGTTTCTCCGCGCGCAGAAACACGCAAAGAGTCACTTTTGATCGATCCGCGTATTGAGGAAAAAGAGATTAAAGAACGAACTGGTTCGCGCACCATGCAGATTTTTGGGAAAGAAATTCGCTCAATCATCAAACACGCGCAAAAAAACGATGAAAAGGTGTTTCTTCTTGTCGCGCGTAAAGGACTTGCGCCCCTTGTCGTATGCGGAGATTGCGGAACCATAATTCATTGCCCTCGGTGCGGAAAACCTCTCGTCCTCCATAAAAAAACTGATGAACGGAGCACGCGTATATTTTCTTGTCATTCTTGCGGATTTAAACGCGTGCCCGAAGACGGTGAACACGAAACTTGCCCTGTTTGCGGAGGGTGGCGTCTTGAGACGCTTGGTATTGGAGTAGAGAGAGTAGAAGACGAGGTTAAAAAACTCTTTCCTTCCACTGAGCATTTTATCATTGATGGCGACCACACAAAAACTCCGGCAAGCGCGCGTAAAACAATGGCATTGTTTGAACAATCTAAAAAAGGAATATTGATCGGTACTCCAGTGGCAATTCCCCTCCTTCCCACTATTTCTACTACTGCGGTCATATCTCTTGATTCACTTCTTGCAATCCCTGATTTTAGTATGAATGAACGAATCTTCGCGCTCATCCTCGCTCTTCGCGAAAAAACCAAGAGGAAATTAATCGTACAGACAAGGGTTGATAACACGGTGCTTTTTGAGCAAGCGCTTAAGGGAGACATCGAATCTTTTGTAAAAGAAGAGCTTGCAGTGCGCAAAGCTTTTTCTTACCCGCCTTATGGCGCGGTCATTAAGATCACCCTCCGTGGCGCTCGCGCGCAAATCCCTATTGAGATGCAGAAACTCAGGACATTTCTCTCTGAATATAATCCTCTTGCGCCACAAACAATGACTCGTAAAGAGAATGTTTTTCAAATGCATATGATTCTAAAACTTAAAAAAGAGGTCTTCTCTGATAAAAAACTTTATTCTAAACTCCATTCACTCCTTCCTCAATTTACTATTGAAGTTGATCCTGACAATCTTCTTTGATTTTTCTAAAGATGGTTATTAAAGCCTTCAAAAAAATCAAGAAATAATGTATAGTATGAGAGTCTATTTTATGGTAACCATCCTCCAGCAAGACGCCCCGGTACTTCGCGAGCAAGCGCAATCGGTACATCAGAAAGATTTTAATTCATCAAGCCTTAAAAAGATTCTTGATGATATGAGAACCACCCTTGAGAAAGAAGAGGATGGGGTTGCTATCGCCGCGCCGCAAATTGGCGTTCCTTTGCGTATTTTTATCATATCTCATCGCGCTTTTGAAATTGAAGAAGAGGAACGAAACGAAGCGATTTATGTTAAGAAGTTGCGCACTCGCGCCGACTTGCCCAAAGGGGATGACCAAGCAACCGTTTCTCTCCCCCAAAAAACTAAGGATATTATTTTTATCAATCCTCAAATCATCAAACTTTCTCGCAAAAAAATATGGGCGCCGGAAGGATGTCTCTCCGTTCGCTGGCTTTATGGGGAAACTCCTCGCGCAGAAAAAGCGACGATTCGCGCTTGTGATGAAAATGGAAAACTATTTACGCGTGGAGCAAGCGGACTCATTGCGCAGATTTTTCAACACGAGACTGACCACTTGAACGGAGTACTCTTTATCGATACCGCGCGCAATATTGAAAAGATCACCCGCGAAGAACAAGAGCAATTGCGACACGAACATAGATAATTTTTAATTTTAACTTTTTAATTTTAAGTGAAATCTCAATTACTAAATAGAAGTTACCAAGGGCTGGCTCTTTTGGAGTGATGCATTAAGACCCGCCCTTGGTAACTTCTATTTAAAATTTATATGAACCCCACCATTGCATTTTTCGGCACCTCACACATTTCCGTCATCGTCTTGGACGAAATGGCAAAAGGAGGTGTCCTCCCCTCGCTCATTATCACCACCCCCGCAAAACCAAAAGGTCGCGGGCTTGAACTTGCAGAAAGCGAAGTGAAAAAATGGGCAGACGAGCGCCATATTCCCACCCTCGAACCAGAGAAGTTGGATTCTGAATTTATTCATCAGTTGTTAGTTACTGGTTGTGATTTGTTTATCATTGCATCCTATGGAAAGATCATTCCTCGTACGATTCTCGACCTCCCCAAACACGGAACTCTCAATGTGCACCCTTCTCTTTTACCAAAATTGCGCGGAGCATCCCCTATTCAATCAGCAATACTTGAGGATGCGCCCATCGGTGAACCACACGAAGCGGGAGTGACTATAATGCTCATTGACGAAGAAGTTGATTACGGTCCTATCGTTGCTCAAGAAAAAATACTTGTGCCAATTTGGCCACCAAAAGGGAGTGAACTTGAGACAATACTCGGAATACTCGGTGGAAAACTCTTAGCGGAAACAATCCCCCAGTGGATTCAAGGCAAAATCACACCGAAAGAGCAAGAACACACCAAAGCAACCTATACCAAAAAAATAACAAAAGAAAGCGGGCGCATTGATTTAAACGATGACCCGATGCGTATGTACCGCAAGATTCGCGCATTTGATGTTTGGCCCCGCGCGTATTTCACCACAAGTCACAAGGGTCGCACTATCCGTGTTGTCGTGACCGATGCAAAAATAAAAGACGACAAGCTCGTCCCTCTTCGTGTCATCCCCGAAGGGAAAAGAGAAATGCCGTATGAGGATTTTCTAAGAGGACAGAGGAACAGTAAATAAACAACAAAGCTCCGCCCTTTGTAAAAACAAAGGGCGGAGCTTTGTTGTTTAACTCTTAACTATTTTACTATTCAGTTCCTTTTCTTATCTCACTTCCACTTTCTCAACAACCATATCCTCAACAGGGCGGTCATTTTGTCCTGTTTTGGTATTTTCAATCGCAGTTGCGACTTCCATCCCTGAGGTTACTTTGCCAAAGACGGTATGCTTCGTATCGAGAAAATTATTGTTGGCAACATTGATGAAAAACTGACTACCATTTGTGTTCGGACCGGAATTTGCCATCGCAATGGTCCCGATATTGTTTTTATTATCCGCTCCTATTTCATCCGCAAATTGATACCCCGGCCCGCCAGTTCCCCACCTTCCTTGGCTCCCGAGATCTTTCGAAAGCGGGTCTCCTCCTTGAATCATAAATCCCTTAATCACGCGATGAAAGCGCGTGCCATTATAAAATCCTTGGCTTGCGAGTTTCTTGAAGTTTTCAGCAGTATTCGGTGTCTTATCATCAAAAAGCTCAAGCGTAATAACTCCTTTGTTTGTTGTAATGATAGCGGTAGACATATTTTTTGTATTTATTATTTCATTTTGAGTGGATGCGTCACTGTTCCCGCCCTTCTCTTCATCTGTTTGAGATATAGAGATATCCAATTTTGAATTTCCTTGTGGCAATCGCATCACCCACATCATTGAACCGATAATAATAACCGCAATAATAAGAAGAATGATATTTCTCGTACTCATAGTTTATGTATAATTTAATTATTTCGCGCGCCCGAAACGAAGCAGGTCTTTAATCATTCCGGCGCCGCGACGGACGAGGGTACGCTCTTTGCCTTTCACTGAGTTGATTTCGCGAATAAGCTCATTTCTTACATCATCAATCGCCGCATAAAGGTCGTCCTTTTGAGACACAGCGCGAAACTGCTTGCCCCTCACTCGTACCATCACCTCAGCGCGAAACACATCCCCGGAATTATGGTGGTTCGTTGTTTTCCCTATTTCAATATCGGCAATAACCTCTTCCTTTTGATGAGGAACGACAAATTTCTCAACACTTTCAATTTTTTCTTCCACATACGCTGATATGGCATCAGTGATTTCTATATTCGTCGCTTTTATTTTTATTTGCATATAATTATTATAACATACCTTATTATTGATATTCAATATTAAAAATCTTGCTTGGGCTATGGTGTCCAGATACAAAACGAACTCCCTTTATTGATATGCCAAAATGACTGGCAATGAGCTCCCGCACGCGCGTATTTGCGCGATTTTGCTCGGCCGGTTCTTTTACGGAGACAGAAAAAGTATCCTCGTTTATTCTTTTGAAGACCTCTTTTTTTACCTCGGTCGCCACGCGTACTTTAATGTACATACAAGTAGAATATTGAATATTGAATGTTGAATGAATACGAATTCTGCTCCTCCTTCCATCTTCGATATTCCCTATTCAATATTCAATGTCCCTTCCCCTTTAAATCACTTCAATCAAAAGCATATTGGTCCCCCCCGTCTTTCCAAACGGTATCCCCGCGGAGAGCACCACCTTGTCACCTTTTTTCGCAAATTTATTTTTTAACACAAATGTCCGCACTTCTCCTATTGCATCATTGAGGGTGTTTGTCTTTTTTGTGAACACCGGATGGCACCCAAAAGAAAGCGCAAGTTGCTGAGTTACTTCGTGGTGAGGACTCATTGCGATAATTTCTTGTCGAGGGCGAAAACGCGAAATCATTCGCGCCGTGAAGCCGGAGTCGGTGAGCGCAACGATAACGACAGCTCCCACCGCGTCCGCAGTGCTTACCACTCCGAATGTTGCCACATCTATAACATCTCTCCCTTTTTTATGATTTTCCCCTTCTTCATAATTTAAAACATCCCGGTACAATACTTCCCGATGAGGGTAATTTTTTTCCACCTCTGTGGCAATTTTTGACATCATTGTTACAGTCTCGACAGGAAATTCGCCGAGGGTACTCTCTTCGGAGAGCATCACCGCGTCCGCGCCATCCAAAATAGAGTTTGCAACATCAGAGACCTCAGCACGTGTTGGCACCGGAGATTTAATCATTGACTCCATCATCTGTGTCGCAACAATTACCGGTTTACCCGCGCGATTACATTTCTTGACGATCATCTTTTGAAGAGTAGGCACTTGCTCTGTGGGTACTTCCACCGCAAGATCCCCGCGCGCCACCATAACTGCATCTGTTTCAGCAATAATAGCGTCAAGGTTTCCAATGGCTTCCGCTGTTTCAATTTTTGATATAATTTTTGCTTTTGATTTTGCTTTATTTAAAATAGCACGCAATTCACGAATATCAGAGGGACGACGAACAAAAGAAAGCGCTACAAAATCAACATTATACTCAAGGCCAAAAAGAATGTCTTTTTTGTCTTTAGGGGTCAAACAACTGATTTTGAGCGATACACCGGGGAGATTCACTCCGCGCTTACCTTTTGTCTCCCCCCCAACAATAACACGACACTTTATTTCATTTTTTGATATAGAGATAACTTGGAGTTTTTTCTTTCCGTCATCGAGCAAGACAAAATCTTCCGCTTTTAACTCTGAGGGAAGCAAATTGTAGTTAATATATGCGTGCGTCTCATCGCCAACGCACATTTTTGTGGTAAGGGTAAAGATTGACCCCTTTTTGAGCATTACCCGCTCTTTATAAAAATCACCGATACGAATTTTAGGACCAGAGAGATCTTGCATTATCGCGACCGTCTTGCCGAGCTTTTTTGCGACTGTTCGAATAGTATTTGTCTGAGCAATCGCCTCTTCCAATGTCTTGTGCGAAAAATTAAGACGACATACATTCATTCCCGCCTTAACGAGAGTAGTAAGAACGCTTTCACTTTCTGACACGGGACCGATAGTCGCAACAATCTTCGTCTTCTTGATGTTCATAATCTAAGTATCATTTCTGATTTTTAATAAGACTCTATCATATCAGAAAAGCATCTGTTGTGCAAAAAAAACCCAAGCCCCCTTATCAAAAAATTGCATTTTTTGAAAATTTTGATATGATGGGTTCTAATATTCTGCGGTAGCTCAGTCGGTAGAGCGCCTCGCTGTTAACGAGGATGTCCCAGGTTCGAGCCCTGGCCGCAGAGCATAAAACAGTTAGA
>JACQCY010000021.1 GCA_016201355.1 Candidatus Yonathbacteria bacterium
TAAGTAAAAGGAGTTCTCCCTTCCGATTAATAAACGAAGGATTATCTCCGGGAGTTGTTGGAATTCGTAATCCAACATACCAGCATAATGCGGGATTGAGCCTTTGGTTTTCCCACATTTTTTTATTTCTTCTCTAATTTATGCGGATTGTGATTTGGGCAAAGCTTATTTGAACAACGTTCTGGAATCGTTTTTGTGCCATCCATCATTAGCGCGCCACAGGGGGTGCCATCCGCCTTTTTATAATCACAGAAATTCCCTGTGGGTTTTGCTTTGATTGCGTTTTTGCAATCGGGATAGTTGGTACAACTGTAAAAGATGCCAAAACGCCCTTTCCGCTCGGTCATAAAACCTTTTTTGCACATTGGGCACGGAACACCTGTATGGTTACCGAGCGCGCCCGTCTCATCTTTTTTGATAAACTTGCATTTAGGATAACTCCCGCAAGATATAAAACGACCAAAGCGCCCTTCTCGTTCTACAAGATTCGCTTTCTCGCACTTTGGACAAAGCTCTCCCGTGTCGCGCGGCCCCGCAAGATCGGTGCCGTCAATCTTGCGCGCGCCGTCACAGTCGGGATATTTGCTGCACGAGAGAAATTTTCCGTTTTTTGAAAGTTTAATGACCATCGAGCTATTACACTTTGGACATTTGTATTTCGGGTCAGCTTTTCCGAGGGTGGTGATTTTATCGAGCTTGTCTTTCTCTTTAATCTCTTTTAAGAATGGTGTGTAAAATTCTTTGAGCGTTTTCACATATTCACGAGTGCCATTTGCAATGTCGTCGAGTTTGTCTTCCATCTCGGCGGTAAACACATCGCTAATATAGTTTGCAAAATTTGTTTCAAGAAACGAGCTCACGACATCTCCGGTATCGGTTGGTTTGAGCGTCTTGCCGTCTTTAAAAACATAACCGCGATCTACGATCGTTTTAATAATGGACGCATAGGTGCTTGGTCTTCCAATCCCTCGTTTTTCAAGCTCTTTGACGAGCCCTGCTTCAGAGTAGCGCGCAGGCGGTTCGGTGAACTTCGCTTCATCAGTGAGCTCAATGAGCGTGAGCATTTCTCCTTCGGTAACCTTGGGAAGTTCCACATCTTCGCCGCGCGCGTCGGGGTCGGCAGAGAGCCACCCGGGAAGAATGACCCGTGATCCTGTTACTGAAAAATCGGGAATATTATTTTCTTTTACATTTGCAAGAATTGTCGTTCTTGCAAGTTTTGCATCTGCCATCTGTGAGGCAATCGTGCGCGCCCAAATGAGCTCATAGAGTTTTTTCTCTTCGGGATTGATACCTTGCGTGTTTTTGCCGATATCGGTAGGGCGAATCGGCTCGTGAGCTTCTTGAGCATTTTTGCTTTTTGTTTGAAATACGCGCGCTTCAACCGCGCCTTTACCATAGCGTTTGATAATCTCGGCAATAATATTTTTTTGAGCATCATTGGAAAGATTGGTGCTATCGGTACGCATATAGGTGATAAGTCCTCGCTCATAAAGCTTTTGCGCAATTCCCATCGTGCGCGAAGGGGCAAAGCCATAACGCGAGCTTGCCGCTTGTTGGAGGGTCGAAGTGATAAAGGGCGCTTTTGGTTTACGACCGACCTCGCTTTCTTTTATCTCGCGAACAAGCCACGGATTGTTGCGGCCAATCTTTAAAATATTTTTTACGATTGCTTCGTTGCGCGGTTCCTCGGTGCAGTGCATTTCAAGAGAGTCTCCTTTTTGCGTTTTTACCTGTGCGGTGAGGGTAAAATACGCCTCAGGAATAAAGGCTCTGATTTCGCGCTCGCGTTCCATAATGATACGGAGAGCGGGGGACTGTACGCGGCCAGCCGAGAGCCCATAACGAACTTTTTTCCAAATAAGTCCCGAGAGATCGTATCCCACGAGACGGTCAAGTACGCGGCGCGCTTCTTGCGCCGTGCGAAGATTTTCATCAATGACGCGCGGATGTTTGAGCGCCTCTTCGATAGCGTTCTTCGTGATTTCGTGGAAGACGATTCTCTTTGGTTTTTTGAGTTTGCATGCTTCGGCGATGTGCCATGCGATCGCTTCTCCTTCACGGTCGGGGTCTGTTGCGAGGAGAACTTCGCTCGCTCTTTTTGCAAGGGTGTCGATTTCGTGCACGACCTCTGCTTTTCCTTTTGATATTTCATAGTGGGGGACAAAACCCGCGGGAATGTCAATGGCCACTTTATTGCTTTTGGGAAGGTCGCGAATATGTCCCACGCTCGCTTTTACGACATATTCATCGCCAAGATATTTGCCGATGGTTTTCGCTTTTGAGGGAGACTCGACAATGAGAAGCTTGTATGATTTGGTTGCCATTGAGATACATTATTACTGTAGAGTGATTCTTTTTGCAAATGAATATTGAATTACCTGCAACATTGACAAAAACTGTCATTTGGTGTATCTTTTTTATAGATTCCTAAAATGGCCAATAGTGGCTTATTTTAATTAGAAAGGAGGTTCATCATGATGTTAAGTTTGGGGAATTATAGAAAGTTCTCCGTAACGGTGGGGAATATTTTTTTAACCGTCGTTGCCGAGATACTCATCCTCGTCATTTTGTGGAGGGTGGGGTGGGTGAATTCTTTAAAGACACTGATGGTCTTTCTTTCATCAATCAGTGTCATCCTCGTCGCTTCGTTCCTCCGCGCAATGAGGACAGTGAGATGTTCTCATTGTAATAAGTCTTTCCGCAGACATAGGGCGGTATGGACTGTATCGGGGATCTTTTTGGGGTACCAATGTCCCCATTGCGGAGCCCCGTTTACTCAATAAAAAGATGGGAAAATCTCTTAAAACCACACAGGGGCGATTCTGTGTGGTTTTTTATATCCTCTCAATTTTCCCCATCTTCTCGCGGATGACCCCTTTAATTTCGAGGATGGTGAGGGTCGAGAGAGTCTGTGGTGAAGAGAGGGTGGAGAGGGAAAGTATTTCCTCGCGCGGACGAGGTTCGTCGAGCAGGAGAAGTAATACTTGTTCGCTTTTGGTATAAAGTTCGAGGTCGAGCGGTTCTGATGAGCTTTCGTTATCAAACTGAGCAGGTTCGATAAAGCCAAGCTCTTCAAGAAGCTCGCACGCGCTCGCAATGGGCGTTGCTCCTTGCTTGATGAGCTTGTTGGTACCTTTTGAGGTAGCGGAAAAAATAGAGCCGGGAATGACAAATACATTTTTGTTGTAGTCGAGGGCGAGGCGCGCCGTGATGAGCGTACCGGACTGTTCTTCTGCTTCGACGATGAGAACTCCCTGTGAGAGTCCCGCCATAATGCGATTCCTTTGCGGAAAAGTCCATGGCGCGGCGCGAAGTTTTGGTTCGTACTCGGACAGGAGCGCTCCGCCATTTTCAATAATTTCGCGCGCGAGATTTGCGTGCGCGCGCGGATAGATGACAGATGGATCGAGTCCCGATCCGGGGATAGCGATGGTGCGGAGACCTGCATCGAGGGCCGAGCGGTGCGCAATGCCGTCAATCCCCATAGCAAGACCTGAAACGATACAGATTGGATATCCTGCAAGTCCTGAAATGATTCGCTCGGTTGCTTCGCGTCCATACGATGTGTATTTTCGCGAGCCGACAACGGCGAGGTAATAAAATTGAGCAGGGTCGGGAAGTTCGCCTTTTGTATAAAGTTGTTCAGGTGGTTCAGGAATCTCATTGAGCGAGGGAGGAAAGTCTTCAGGTAAAATCTTTTGAATGTCGTGACGAGCGTGAGACATACAAATTATTGTAACACAGATAAGAATTTTAAATTTTGAGTTTTGAAGTTACCAAGGGCGGGCCTTAATGCATTCCTTCCCAAGACCCGCCTTTGGTAACTTCTATTTAAAATTTACTAAAATCTGATTGTAGGCGGGGCTACATCTGTTCCCCTATATTTTGCGCGCATACTATTTGTTTGATATACTGTTGTGATATGTTAGACATAAAATTTATCTGCGAAAATAAAGATCTTGTTGTTTTGGGGGCAAAGAAAAAGCATATTGATTTTGATATTGAGGAGCTTCTTTCTCTTGATAATTCTCGCAGGGCTATTCTTGCCGAGGTCGAAACAATGCGCGCAAGCCAAAATACAACCGCCACTGCGGTTGCTCAGGCGACAGATTCAGAAGAACGAGAGAAGATGATTACTGCGTCGAGGTTGCTCAAAGATATCCTTCAGAAAAAAGAAGAGGAGCTTTCTCTCGTAATGAAAAAATGGCAAGGGTTAATGCTTCAAGTTCCCAACATTCCCGATATGTCGGTGCCCGAAGGCGTGACCGATGCGGAAAATGCCGAGATCCGCACGTGGGGAGAAATTCCAAAATTTGATTTTGAGCCAAAAGACCAAGTAACCATTATGGAGAATCTCGATATGGTGGACTTTGCGCGGGGAACAAAAGTTGCCGGATTTCGCGGTTATTTTTTGAAAAATGATGCCACGCTTTTGAACTTTGCGCTTTGGCAGTTTGTCCTCAATAAATTTGTAGCAAAAGGGTTTACTCCAATGATGGTGCCGTCGCTCCTCAAGAAAGAGCCATTCATTGGTACCGGATTTTTGCCTCAAGGGGAAGAAGACCTCTATAAGACGCAAGATGGTGATTATCTTGCTGGCACTGGCGAGGTGGGGATGATGGGTTACTATATGGACGAGGTTTTAAAAAGAGAAGATTTTCCAAAAAAATTCATCGCATTTTCTCCCTGCTTTCGTCGAGAAGCGGGAAGCCACGGCAAAGACACAAAAGGCATTGTGCGCGTGCATGAATTTTTCAAAATGGAACAAGTCGTTTTGTGTGAGGCAAGCCACGAAGAGACGGTAAAATACCACGAAGAACTCACCGCGCTTTCAGAAGAGATTATGCAGGATTTAAAAATCCCTTATCGTGTGGTGGTAAACTGTGGTGGCGATCTCGGTCTCGGGCAGGTAAAAAAATACGACATTGAAGCATGGGTTCCTTCTGAGGGAAAATACCGTGAGACACACTCTGCCTCGTATTTCCACGATTTTCAGACACGCCGTTTAAATATTCGCTACAAAGACACTGAAGGGAAACTTCGTTTTGCGCACTCGCTCAATGACACCGCGCTCGCTTCTCCCCGTATTCTCGTTCCTCTCGTAGAAAACTACCAAAATGCTGACGGTACCATAACTGTACCAGAAGTTTTGCGCCTGTATATGGGGAAAGAAATCATCAAGTAAATTTTAAATGATAAATTTTAAATTTTAAATCAATTTTTAATGTTTTAAAATTAAATCATTTGATATTCATTTGAAATTTAAAACTTAAAACTTAAAATTCTTGTTCAATATGTTGCACCTCTTCTATAAAATTTTGGTGGTGATAATTCTAATACTTTTGTTTTTTGTGGCGGGTGGGGGAATATCACAGAATGATCGTTTCAAAATTGAAAAAGTTGTTGTCGAGGGAACCAATGAGTCAGACCAGAATAAAATTCGAGAATTAGCTCAGGAAAGATTGAAAGGGAATTATTTTTTTATCTATGCGCGTGAGAATAGTTATTTGTTCCCCCGTAAAGAAATATCGACTGAAGAGCGCTCAGGTGAGAAAAGTTGACGAACACACGCTCTTGGTGAGTGTCGTCGAGAGAAAACCCTTCGCTCTGTGGTGTGGGGATGAATTCCTCCCGACGAGTACGCTTGCGAGTTGCTGGTTTATTGATGATACTGGTTTTATTTTTGACAGAGCGCCTGTTTTCTCTCCGGGAGTATATTTTGAAATATATGGGAAAAGAGAAAACGAAGAACAAGAAGCTATCCTCCGCTCCCTATTGCCACCCGAGCGTTTTTCTCTTGCGCTCGCGTTTATTCAAGAGCTCCAAAGAGACCAGATTATTCCTCTCAGACTTTTTATGAAACCAGAAGGGGAATACGGTATTGTGGTGAATTCAAGCGAAAACTACCCCGTGCTTCGCGGTGTTGAGCTTTTGTTTAAAGATGAGCAAAATGCTTCCACGCTATTAAAAAATCTCTCATTTGCTATTCCCGCGCAATTCCCCCTAGGGTCGACAACAAAAAAGAAGCTTCATTATATTGATCTTCGCTTTGGCAACAAAGTATTTTTTGGTTTTGAAAAATGATCACAACTGACTATGTATACAGTACTATAGTATCGTATACATAGTCAGTTGTGAATGCTCCTGTTTGTGGTATTGTTTCAATAATGAAAAATTGTAGCAATAAACCGATTATGGGATTTTGGGAAAAGCTACCAAAGCATTTTTTTGTTTTAGCGCCGATGGCGGATGTGACGGATACAGCATTTCGGCAAATGATTGCAAAATATAGTCGGCACGGTGAAAAAGGAGGAGGTCCAATGTCTTCTGGACTGAATTTGTTTCTGCCGATGGTCTCTGTAGTGTGGGAAAGGAGAGACTTCTCCGCGACTTATATTTTACAA
>JACQCY010000022.1 GCA_016201355.1 Candidatus Yonathbacteria bacterium
AGAGCTTTCCATTGTCGCACTTCCGCATCTCCGAAACGCAAGTCTCGCCGTATGCAACCGACGAACTTTGATATGCTTCGATAGACGATCCGCTCTGGATCTCTCCTCCTAGCGAGGGAGTCGTGCATCCCGAAGCTTCGTCCACGAGAACGGTTACTTCTTTTTTAGTGGTAACAGCAGATGCGCCGATGCCATTCACGCATGTTAAGGTAAATGTCTGGTCTCCCGTGAGCGGGCGAGTGGTTTTCAATCCTCCAAATAAACTCTTGGATGGGAGTGGTCCCGACCATTCCGGCGCCCCTTTGCTGTTTGATGTTGTGCAGGAACTTGCATCAGAGATAATCCACGCGAGCGTCGCTCTTTCTCCGTAGGGAATAGTGTTTGGCAAGACACTGAGACTGATAGTTGGAGCGTCCATTAAAGAAGAAATCGTTACCCGCGCGCTTTTTGAAATAGATCCCTTTTCCCCCGTGCATCGTATCTCGTAGGTCTGGTCTGAAGCGAGAGGAGGCGTGATCTGGGTACCTTTCGTGGAACGCGCGCCGCTCCACCCCCACGATGCGCCGTCTCCGGAGGCAAAGCAGGAAGTCGCATTTGTTGAAGACCACGACAGAGTCACCATTTTCCCCGCATTGATAGTGTCAGGTTTTGCAATAAACGAGACGAGGACATTATTTTTAACAACCTCTTTTACCAGCTTAGGAACAGGAGGGGGAATTACCGAAACGACAACGCTTTTTGTTGACATCCCCCCATCCTTGCCCATACATGTTATGGAATATATTTGACTTGAAGAAAGAGGATCCGTGACCATCTCCCCTTTTGGCGCTCCTCCCGGCCATCGCCATCGAGTTCCCGTATCCGAGGGCGCGCAAAATATTGCGTCTGATGACCACGAGAGCACCACAGTCTTTCCTGCATCAATGGTGTTTGGGGTGGCGACAAAAGAGTTGATCGCGGGAGGAATTGATGCGCCACCACAGTCTCGTGGACAAACATTTTGATAAAGTTCTTCATTGGCCCCACAAATATTATCGCCGCAAATATCCTCTATTTTAGGATTTTGCTCCGGTTCATTAAAATGAAAAGGAGAAGATGTTGTTGAAGTCCCGAAGGTTGTTGAAGTGTCACAAGCAGTCCCTACGCACTTATTTTTCGCAACATTAAAGATATACACCCCTCCAGCAATGGTACTTCCAAGGATGGCAGTCCCTATGAGAAACAAAATGGCGGGGGACAGCGCAAGTATTTTGTCTTTAATATTCTGCATTTATATAAGTATACACAAAAAAAGCTAAAAACGAAAAGCTAGAAAGTAAAAAATATTAATTGCAATTCTTAATTTTACATTGTCATTTTTTCGTTTTTCGTCTTCATTTTTTATTTTCTATTTACTCCGACACCACCCTGAACACATCTTCTATGGTCGTCAATCCTTGCACCGCTTTTACTATTCCATCTTCGAGCATTGTCATCATCCCTTCTTTTTTTGCTTGCGTTTCTATCTCGCTCGCCACCCCGCCTTTAAGGGTAAGGGCGCGGATAGAAGGAGACATTTTTAAAACCTCATAAATACCCACACGACCTTTGTACCCGTCTTCTGATTCTTCTGACTTTTGTGGCCGATAGAACGGTATCGTCTCCCATACTGCGTCAGGCGCGACAACATTTTCTTCTTTGAGCGTTTTCATTACGCGGTCAAGGTCAATGTTCTTTTTGAGGGTGTCAATTTCTGGCGCAGTAAGAAAGTATTTTTCTTTTGTTTTGCAGAGACGGCGGACGAGTCGTTGGGCGATGATCACATTAACGGTTGAAACAATGAGAAAGGGCTCGATCTCCATATCGAGGAGGCGCGGCATTGCTCCTGCGGCAGAGTTGGTGTGAAGGGTTGATAAAACGAGATGCCCCGTGAGCGCGGCATTGATAGAGAGAGAAGCGGTTTCTTTGTCACGAATCTCTCCCACCATAATAATATCGGGATCTTGACGAACCAGAGCGCGGAGACCATTTGCAAAAGTGAGACCAATTTCCGGCTTTACTTGCGTCTGGTTGACGCGAGACATTTGGTATTCAATAGGGTCTTCGATGGTGGAAATATTCACATCGGGTTGATTTAAAATATCCAGAATAGTGTAAAGAGTCGTGGATTTACCCGAGCCAGTCGGTCCGGTCGTGAGGATCATCCCCGTATGTTGCTTGGTCGCTTCATAAATATGTTCAAGTGGTGTACCGTGAAAACCCAATCCTTCAAGAGTATATCCTGACACAGATTCTCGCAACAGACGCATTACGGTCTTTTCTCCGTAGTAAACAGGGAGCGTTGATACGCGGAACGCGACTTTTTCTCCCGCGGATTCAGTTTTGAAACGACCATCTTGAGGGAGGCGTTTTTCGTCGAGTTTGAGATTGGCGAGAACTTTGATACGCGCCACGATACCGGGTGCGGCTGTTTTTGGCAGAACCATAGCATCATGGAGTATTCCATCAATGCGGTAGCGGATGATGACTTGGTTGTCCATCGGCTCGATATGGATATCCGATGCGCCTTGCAAGATTCCATGGTTGAGGAGGGTGTCTACGATCCTTACCACGGGCAAGTCCTCGGCGAGTTTTTTGAGCTCTTCTTCGTCGGGGGCTTCTCCGTCTTCAGAAATCGTCGTTAGCGTATTTGCTTCCTTCTCGATAATATCGCCGAATTCCGCTTTGAGGCTTTTCTGGTATTGGAGGAGAACATCTTTCATCGACTCTTTGTCGGTAAGACGAGTGAGGATTTTGAGCCCCACTTTCTTTTTGATAAATTCGATTGCCGTGAGGTCTTCGGTGTTGAGCATCGCGACCTCAAGCACTGTCGGGGTTTTTTTGAATGCGACGATATTGTGTTTACGCGCAATAGGTTCAGGAATGAGAGAAAGAACATCAAAAGAAATTTTTTGTCCCTTGAGATTTACAAAAGGAATACCGAGAAGATATGCTTCCGCGCGCGTCAACTCGTCTTCGGAGAGTTTTCCCTCAGAGACGAGAACCTCCCCAAGATATTTTTTCTTTTCGAGGGATTTCTTTGCAATGGCCTCTACTTCACTGCGAGGGATAAGCCCTGAATCAATAATAAAATCTTTTAGTCGATTGCTGTCGGTAATCATAAGAGAATGGTATTAAAAAATGAGAACACCTTTTCCTCTTTAGTATATCAAATTAAAACGATAAATAGAATGCGATGTATTTTTTAATGAAAGACCTTTCCTGTGCGTACTCTATAATAATATTTAGGCGAAGTAAAGATAAAAATTTACTTGTTAAATGAAGGCAAAATTGCTACTCTGTCATGGTAAAAAAGAAATTCAAGGGCTCGTAGTAAAGTGGTATTACGCCGCATTCGCATTGCGGAGGCACGAGTTCGATTCTCGTCGAGTCCACAAGCGTTAAGAAAATTACGACTGCTCGTAATTTTTAGCTTGTGGAAGGCGCAACGATGTCGAGCGAACACGCGAGACCGTGAGCAGGGGTCGCGAGCACTTACATAGAATTTGAGCGAAGCGAAAAATTATATGTAGTGACTCGTGATACACGATAAATAAGTGGCGCAAATGCGCCTCAATTGTCCTCCGCGCGGGCGAGTCCGCATTCCGCACCCCGCCACCATTCTCCCAGAAAAATGGGGTGGGGTGCGGTCAGGAGTTTCGTTCAAAAAAGGTTTGCGCAAATATTAAAATAACACCACCATCTTGGGATCAAAAAGGTTTTTATTGTTTTTTAAAATCTACCTCAACTCTGTCGGTCGATACGCCAGTGCTTCAAGAATATGATTTTCTTGAATGTTTTCGGATTGCTCAAGGTCGGCAATGGTACGCGCGACTTTGAGAACTTTGTGGTAGGCGCGCGGGGAGAGTTTGAGTCGCTCGGCTGAGGTATTGAACAGAGCGCGAAGTTCTGGAGAGAGTATAATAAAACGCTCAATATCATTTGCGCGCATTTCACTGTTTGTCGATAGAGAGGATGGATGATTAGTGAAACGCGCTTTCTGCGCTTCGCGCGCGGAGAGAATACGCGCGCTGATGGTCTCACTCGACTCGCCTTTTTTCGTTTCAGAAAGTTTATTATGGCTTATTTTTGATACTTTGACCCATAAATCGATGCGGTCGATGATAGGGCCTGAGAGTTTGCGCTGATAGGAAGCCAGAGTGCCCGGCATACAAGTACAACTTTCTTCACTGCCGTATTTCCCGCACGGGCAAGGGTTCATCGCGGCAAGGAGGATAAAGCGCGCGGGGAAATTTTCGTGTCCCTTGCTTCGCGCGATACGAATATGTCCTTCTTCGAGAGGTTCGCGCAGAGACTCGATGACTCGCCGATCAAATTCAGGAAATTCATCGAGAAAAAGTACGCCACGATGCGCAAGCGTTATCTCTCCCGGTTTTGGGAAAGCTCCGCCACCGATAACCGATGGATATGATGCGGTATGGTGAGGCGCGCGAAGAGGAGGATGGGAGATGATTTCACCCTGTTTGAGTGTTCCTGATATTGAATGAATTCCGGTAACCTCAAAAACTTCTTCTTCATTAAGAGGAGGGAGAAGATGTGAAAAGGCCTGCGCAAGCATTGTTTTCCCTGTCCCCGGAGGTCCCCACATTGCGAGGTTGTGTTTTCCCGCGGCGGATATTTCGAGCGCGCGTTTTGCAAAATCTTGTCCTTTGATATGAATGAGGTCGAAACTTGATTCGCCAATTTCTAACTTTTGGTTTTTATAGATGTCACCGTGTTCGCACGGAACGATGGTCATCTCTTCTTCTTTATCGAGATGTTCAAGGACTTCTTTGAGGGTGCTTACTCCATACACGGTGATGCCTTTTACGAGCGCCGCTTCAGAAGCATTTTCTCGGGGAACAAATATTTCTTTGAACCCGGCTTTCTCCGCTCCTTGGGCAAAAAGTAACGCTCCGCGAATAGGACGAAGTTTCCCATCAAGAGAAAGCTCTCCGAGAAAGAGTTTTCCTTCGGGGGAAAATGTTAATTCATTTCCCGCCATCAAATAAGCGAGCGCGATGGAGAGATCGTAATGAGAACCTTCTTTCTTGAGCTCGGCAGGAGCGAGCGAGATGACAATTTTTTGATTCTTTTGTTTCGGAGAAGTAAATCCTGAATTTTTTATTGCCGCGCTCACGCGATCGCGCGCCTCCTCAACCGAAGCGCTCGGAAGTCCCACTAAAGAGAAATTGTGAAGACCTCGAGAAATGTCCACTTCGACATCAATAATATGTGCGGTAAGTCCGACGGTCTGCGCGGAATAAATTTTTGAAAATTGCATATAGAATTCCCGGAATACCGGAATGTCTAATGACAAATTTTAAATTTTAAAACAATGTTTTAATTCTTTAATTTTAAAATTAAGAAATTAGAATTTGTTTTGAAATTTGAAATTAAACATTTGAAATTTATCGACTCTAGCTTTCTCGATGCTCAATACAGGTCTTTGCGGCAGGATTTGCCTCAAGGCGTTTTTCCTCAATAGGGGCGTTACATATTTTGCATACACCATACGAGCCATCTTCTATTTGTTCCAGAGAAGTATTTACTTCAACGAGACGAGCCTCGAGCTCTACCTCAATAGCGGCATTGTTTTCAAAAGCGGTAACGGTGTCCGCAGTATCGTTAATGTCCGCAGTAGGGTTGTTAAGGTCGGTGACTGAGGGTTCCCAGTCGCCTTTGATTTCCGGATTTTTGTGTGCTATTCCCCGCATCTCGTCTTCAATGCGAGTTTTTTCTTCAAGAAGCATACTTTTATATTTTGAAATATTTATGTTGGTCATATGTGTTGTTTAGTATAGCGTGTCAAATGGGGTAAACACAAGTTATTTCCCTGCAACAATAAGCATAATCTTTCCTAAAGCATTTTGTGATCCGGCAATGACAATCGTTTCCGTGTCAGCAAATGCGTATGCGACAGATTGACGCGAGTCTCCCCCAAACAAACGAGCGTCTCGCCCCAATACTACAATAGTATGGAATGCCGACCTTTTCTCTGTTGTCTGTGTTTCAATATTCATCCCAAACACGGTATTGAACAAATAGGGTATGTGTTCTTCAAATGCAAGCATCCCCGCGAGGCCTGTTTCGTAACTTGAAACTTTCAGGATAATGAAGGGAGTTGCTCCGCTGTCTTCTCCGAAAAGCCCCGCCATAAAAGGAGATTCGAGAGAGCGGATAAGCATTTCCGGCGCGAATACTCCTCCAAATGCAAGGAATTTATCCGCAGAAAGAGGAGTTGTCTCAAGTGGCGCGCCTTCTTGCGGGGAGGACTCTTTGGTGAAATAGAGATTTTCAATGTCTCCGATATTCAATCCGGCCGTTTTCTCTACCGTGATCAATGCAAGAATATGTTGGGGGGTATTCTTGCTTGTATCAAGTCTTTTTTCTGATTGCGCAGGGATAAGCGATGGAGCAAGGAGAATAGCGTGTTCCACTGTGATCGTTGTTGTTGCTTGTTCTATTGGCTGGTTGCTGAAATTAAAATTTTGAATGGAAAGGGGGGGAAGATTGACCGAATACAGTTTTGGCAAGAGAAATTTAAAAGAAATCCATCCCGCGGGAATAACAATGATAATGATAAAAAAAACAGTAGTGACAAGAAAAACACGACCTCTTCGCTTCGGCGCTCCCTGTTCCCCCACCGCCTGCGCTTGCGCTCCTTGTTCGCGCGCGAGTCCTTCTTTCTGCGTCGCTTGTTCTTGTTGTTTTCTTTCTGCAAGCGCAATAGAGACCAGTGTTTCATCCTGTTCTTTTATCGCCTCGGCGATATCTTTTTTCATTGTGCGGATTTTATTCGTTGGCTCCATATTGAGATGATTCTTTTGAAGCTTTTTCTTGCATAGCCATAACTTCGTCAGCATTCTTGCGCGTTTTTTCTTGTACTGCTCTTACTTCGGCGGTTGCGGTGGCTACTGCGGTGTGTATGCGTTCTTCCGCAGTGATTACTTCAGTAGCCTCAGCCCTCACGGCTTCTTCAGCTTTTTCTATTTCTTTTTTTGCCCGCTCCTCTGCTTGTTCGGCTTCGATTCGTTCTTTTTCCGCGCGCGCGATCGCTTCTTCCGCTTCCCGCCGTTCTTTTTCCGCAAGCGCGAGGGCTCCTTTTGCGGAGTTTTCGGCAGTGATTCTTTTTTGCGCCGCCATTTTTTTTGTCACTTCAGCAAGCGCCCGCTCCCTCTCCTCAACGATTTTCGGCACACTCGCAAGCGCTCGTTCTTTTGCATCGATTATCTCAGCGGTCTTTGAGGACACTTCGCGTAAAGCTTTTAATTGCGTGGCAATAATCTCATCGGATGTTGCCGTTGCGATGGCGCGCGCTCGTTCTTTTGCGGCGATGATTTCTGGATTGAGAGCAATTGTTTCTTTTTCCTCTTTTTCTTTCGCAATTCTTTTCGCTCGCGCTTCAGCCTCGGCTTTTTCTTTTAGTGTGGCGGCTTCTGCCATTTCACGGCGCGCATTTTCTGCGACGACGCGCGCTCTCTCCCTTTCCATTTCACGACGCGCTTCTTCCGCGATGAGACGCGTTCTTTTTTCTTCCGCCTCAAGCAGTTCCCGTTCTTTCTCCGCCCGCTCTCTCGCAATGCGCGCATTTTCTGCGCGCGTCCTTTCTTCTTCAAGAGCCTTTGCTTGCTTTTCGAGGAGAGTTCGCTCCTCTTCTTCGATGATTTTTTCTGTTTCCGCGTTTGCTTTCCCTGAGATCTTTGCCCAAAGAGAATAGGTGCGCATCAACTCTTTTTTTCGTGCTTCTCTTGAGGGAGGAAGAGATGATTTCCTTTTTATTGCTTCATCGACATCCATTCTCATGGTATGAATGTCTTTTATCTGCATCATTTGTGTTGCGAAATCGCTTTGAGGGATGCCTCGAAACACGCCGGGCGCGCGTAATGGGGATTTCGGAGGCGAAGGTATTTTAACTTTCGTTTCCATAATATTTATAGTATAGCGTGCTTCTCTCTATGATACACTGTTTAGTGTGGATAACCGATACTGTGCGGATACGAAAGAGTCATCGCATTTGTTACCGTTAACCTAAGGGTGAAAGGTCAGTAAAATAAAAAAAGCGATAGGTCATCGCTTTTATTAGATTCCGTGTTCCATAAAATCTTTTTCCCTTTTCTCTAAAATATCTTTCCCTATTTTAAAAATAATTTTTCGCATCGTAAGACCATTCCATGCTGTCTTTACTAAATCCAATATTTTATTGAAGAGTTTCTTTAGATTTGAGGGGTTCCATTTATCTTCCTTTGTCGCTGACTCCATTTTTTTCTGCACAAGAGATTCAATATCTCGTGTCTTCGTATCAATATTCTCTTCTCTTTTTAAGATTGAAAGAGCGGTATCGTCGATATCGGTGGCAAGTATGCTTGCGGTCTTTTCTATTTCTTCCTCCATGGTTGTTCCCTCAATATTTTCTCCGAATGCCGTTTCCTCGACAAGGGTCCCTACTGATTTTCCAACCATTTCTTTTATCTTGGTCACCATCTCTCTGTTCTCTGGACTCGTATAATTAATACCTCTTTCTTTTATTAAATCTGATATCGTTGAGGCGAGATCCCTTTTTATTTTTTGATCAAGCGAGGCGATATCTTTTTCTGTACTATTGATATTCAATTTATAGAGAGACAATATACCCCGTAATGCCAAGACAAAAGAAGAAGCTTCTTGTTGGGTTTTTACTCCCTCTGCAACACCTTCTGTTTTTTTTCGTGGCAATGATAACTTCTCGCCATCTCCTCTTGGTGGTTTCATATTTAATCCTTCCATATATTTAAATTTAATTATTCTTCTTTATGCAAAGATGGTCTGTTTCTGTTCCTGTTGCTTGGTTGCTTTTCTCTTGGGTGGCGCGCAGACGCTTCATTTCTTCCGTCGCGTGAACCGAAAAGATATTTTCTTTGGTTTTCGCACATATCGATAAAATCATCGGCTATTTCGCGAAGACGGCTTGATGCGGAACGGCCAAAAGTGATAACCTCGACTTGTGTTCCCATAAATTTCAAATATTCGACGAGTGGGACGAAATCCCCGTCTCCCGAAGCGATGATGATAGCGTCCACTTTAGGAGCGAGGCGAACTGCGTCTACGGCGAGGCCCACATCCCAATCGGCTTTTTTTGCTCCGCCGAGGAATATTTGCAGATCTTTCGTCTTTGTTTCGATGCCGAGGTTGTTCAGCGCTTCAAAAAAATTCTTCTCGTCTTCCGCTTCTGTCGTTATGACATAGGCGATGGCGCGAACCAGATGACGACCAGCGACCGCTTCTTTGAGCACCGCGCCAAAATTTACTCGTGAACCATAGAGATTGCGCGCGCTGTGGTACAAATTTTGTGTGTCAATGAGCATTGCAACCCTCTGCTCCTTTTGTTTGATTATTGCCATTATTGTTGTGGGCAGGTGTTTTTTGCACAACCTACCAGTGCGTTCAAAGAACCTTACTTTAGGCCGACAGTTTTTACCACTGCTTCGTAGCGATCTCGGTTTTTGCGCTTGATATAGTTCAAATGAGTACGGCGGTCGGCAACCATCTGGAGAAGTCCATGGCGCGAGTGATTGTCCTTTTGGTTTGACTTTAAATGAGTGGCAAGATCGTCTATTTTCTTTGAAAGAATGGCAATTTGCACCTCGGGAGACCCCGTGTCCTTTGTGTGATTTTGAACCTTTTTAATAATATTCTGTTTTTTCTTTGTTGAAATCATTATTACAACATTAGCATAACTTTGCAAAAAAAGCAATCAGGGTGGGGAGCTAGAAAATAGACGCTAGAAAATAGTAATTTGAATAAATTCAAAGATTCTATTTTCCGCTTCTATCCAAAAAAGCTAATAGTCCCCTTTTCCGCCCTCCTCGCTCGAGAGAATCTCTATTCCGCCAATGTCTTTGAGTTCTTGATAGAAAGTATCTTGTGATTTTATGGGAGCAGGGAGCTCTTTTCCCTTGTTGTCAATAACAATACCTCGTCTTTTGAGCGCGAGTTCAGCCGCTTCTTCGTTTTTGTCGTTGATATCAGTAGTGCTCTCTTTGATTACCGCATCATCGCCCATATTACGCGAGTCAGTAACGAGAATATAGTCATCTTTTGCGCTCATAGATAAAGAATAGCGTAATAGTGTGCGATTGGCAATCTGTGTATTAGTTCACTACATATGAGAATTTTCTCGGTTCTTCATATAATACTCCTCCGGAGAAACAAAACCAAGAGAAGTATGCGGTCGCACCGTATTGTAGTACCGCACATATTCCTGTAATTTCTCATTGACTTTGCCT
>JACQCY010000020.1 GCA_016201355.1 Candidatus Yonathbacteria bacterium
AATCATTTTTTGGTTGTGGATCAGTTGTTGTCAATAAACGATACGATAACCACAAAGAACATATCTATAGATATTGTGTTCGCAGATTGGAAGATTTGCAAACAAAGATCATTCCTTTTTTTGAAAAGAATAATCTTCGAACCGCAAAGCATAATGATTTTATTTTCTGGAAAGATATAATCATAATGATGGCGCGTAAAGAACATACAGATATGAACGGGTTAACAAAAATTGCGAAGCTTATTGAACAGATGAATCGCAGAAAACCTTCTCAATTTCTCGAATCCTCAGAAACCAAACGCCAAGTCCGCATATGTGGATAAGATAGAGTTCAGGTTCTTGTAGCGATACAAGTGGAATACCTTAGCGTAATTCCTTGTCTGGTAAGTTCAGACGTGCACGAATGGCGTAATGACTGGGAAACTGTCTCGAGAAACAGCTCGGTGAAAATACAATACCGGTGAAGATGCCGGTTACCTGCAGTTAGACGAAAAGACCCCAGAAGCTTTACTATAGCTTGACATTGAATATGTTTTGTACCTGCGTAGCATAGGTGGGAGGATTTGAAGGATTGTTTTCGGATGATCTGGATCCGTCAGTGAAATACCACTCTTGTTTGGGGCATATTCTAATCTGTATGGATAAAAATGTACGGAAACAGTGTCTGGTAGGTAGTTTGAGTGGGGCGCTCTCCTCCTAAAAAGTAACGGAGGAGTCTATTAAGGTCCTCTAGGCGCGAATGGAAACCGTGCCGATAGCGCAATGGCAAAAGAGGGCTTAACTGCAAGACATACAAGTCAAGCAGATGCGAAAGCAGAGCATAGTGAACCGACGGCTTGCTTTAGACGCAGCCAAAGATTAACGGATAAAAGCTACTCTGGGGATAACAGGCTAGTTCCGCCCAAGAGTTCATATCGACGGCGGAGTTCGGCACCTCGATGTCGGCTCATCTTATCCTGGAGGTGGAGAAGCTTCCAAGGGTTTGGCTGTTCGCCAATTAAAAAGATACGCGAGCTGGGTTCAAACCGTTCAGAAGTTATAAAGTTAAAAGTTTATAAAGTTTTTAAAGTGGATGCATTTGCATTTTCTTTATGAACTTTATGAACTTTATGAACTTTTGACTTTTGATAGTTTGAACCCGGGGAAATAAGACTAAACTTATTAAAAAGACATCAATCACGGCGGCTCAATACAGTGATGTGTTGGGACAAGCTGACTAATTTCGGGAAAACCTTCACGAGAAATCGAATGGTAATTCCGAGGGAAGAGTTAGTTAAAAGTTCATAAAGTTTATAAAGTAGATGCATTTGTATTTTCTTTATAAACTTTCAACTTTATAACTTTATAAACTAAATTGCCCGTAGAGACTAAATGTCAGCAATCTAGGTTTTATAGAATTTAACTAAAAACTAATGACTATAAACTAAAGACTAGATCATGCTATAGTCCGATCCCTCTTGAAAAAGAGGTTCTCGCGGTTTGGAGATCAGAGCGAGATGTAAAACACTAATGCGTGAGACAGGTTGGTCTCCTATCTACTGCAGGCGTTGATTTTTGAGGGGATTTGCTCCTAGTACGAGAGGACCGGAGTGAACTGACCTCTGGTGTGGCTGTTGTCCTGCCAAGGGCATTGCAGCGTAGCTATGTCGGGAATGGATAACCTCTGAAAGCATCTAAGAGGGAAGCCAACCCCAAGATCAGAAATCGTTTGAGGCCCGTAAGAGATGATTACGTTGATAGGCTCTAGGTGTACGGCGCGCAAGCGCTTCAGCCGAGGAGTACTAATACGCCGATTCCTGTTGGGAATTTGAGAATCACAATCATTATTTGCTTTTTTACCTGAAAATAGAATTATATTGAATATTTAGTTCTGGTGGTTTATCGAAGAGGTCACACCTGATCTCATTCCGAACTCAGCAGTTAAGCTCTTTTGAGGCGATGATACTCTCTTTATTGAGGGAAAAGTAGCTAGCCGCCGGAACTAAGTATTTAATCCTTCAAAATTTATACGCGAATGTATATCTCCGTAGGCGTTCGCTGTTTTTTGCGCGCATTCTCTGCTATTATGCGGTGTATGGAATGGGCTCAAAGAAGAAAGATTTATTACACGCTCGTTTTTAGTGTGGGTATTATTTCTATGGTCACCTTGTTTACCTATCTCGCTTTCCACAAGACACCAACATGTTTTGATCAAAAACAAAATGGTGACGAAGCAGGGATTGATTGCGGAGGTCTTTGCACGCGCTATTGCGGAGCGCAGGTAAAACCCCTTCGTGTCATTTGGGCAAAGGCATTTTCATTTGCGCCGGGACACTACGATGTGGGGGCGTATATAGAAAATCCAAATATCAATGCGGGGATATTGGGGGCGAGATATATGGTGCGTATTTTTGGCGAGGGGAGTGAAGTCCTCTCTGAAAGAAGTGGGGTGATAGATATTGCCCCTAGCGCTTTTGTACTTGTCTTTGAGGGTAATGTTAACCTTCAAGCAGTACCATCGGTCGTTCAAATTGAATTTAATAAAGGAGATCAAGAGCGCTGGGTAAAAGCTCACCCTTCAGGCACTGTTGTCCTTACAAAGAACCAAAGCTTAAAGAATATAGACACAAAACCTCGCCTCGAGGTAACGCTCTTCAACACCGACCTTGTGGACAGTGCTCCACAGATTGTTCTCGGGGCGATTGTCTACGATTCTACAAACCAGCCGGTGGCAATTTCGCGCACTTTTATCGATGCAATAGGGAAAGGCAGTGAATACCAGACGGTATTTACTTGGCCAAATCCTTTTCCGAGCGCACTTCCGGGAGAAAAATTTATCACAAGAGTCGTCATTATGCAATCGGCTGTGTTTGAGTAGTAAATAGAAGCTAGAAAGTAGTAAATAGTAAGTAGAAAGTAGAAGGGAGGAGAAGAAACAGAATTTTTGAATTTATTCTACTTACTATTTTCTGTCATTATCATATGGAATTTTTTACTTTTCTCAAAAAATTATTTCCCCGCAAGGCGTCTTTTGATGTTACACTTTTGTCGGCGGTCTTTGCTATCGTGGTATTTGGACTCATTACGATGAACACTTTTTCCAAAAGCAATCCTTTTTTTGAGAAACAGATCATTTCCTTGTTCGTCTCAGTCATTGGATTTTTTATTGCGACAAAAATAGATACGGATATGTTTAAGCGGACGAATATCCTCGCATTTCTTTTTGTTTTTTTCTGCGCGGTTCTCGCCATCATTTTTGGTATTGGACATACCGCAAAAGGAGCTCAAAGCTGGTTAAAATTTGGTTCTTTTGCGTTTCAGCCGGCGGATATTATGAAGCTCCTTCTTGTTCTGGTGTTGGCAAAATATTTTTCCCGTCGCCATATTGAGATTGCGCATTTTAGGCATATTATTATTTCGGGAATCTACGCATTCATCCCGTTTATCCTGATTCTTTTTCAGCCGGATTTTGGTTCAGCAATGATCATATTTTTGATCTGGTTGGGAATGATTTTTGTTTCCGGCATATCAAAAAAGCACATTGCGTTTGTATTCTTAATCGGAGTAATTGCCTTTGGTGGATTGTGGGTCGGTGTTTTGAAGCCGTATCAAAAAGCGCGTATCCTTACCTTTGTTCATCCTCTCGCAGATATTAGGGGAGCGGGGTACAATGCATATCAGTCAACCATTGCAATAGGGTCAGGGAAAGTCTTCGGCAAGGGTGTTGGTTATGGCACACAGTCTCGTTTACGTTTTTTGCCGGAGTATCAGACAGACTTTATTTTTTCCGCATTTGCTGAAGAGTGGGGGCTGGTAGGCGCATTTATTTTCTTTGCAATCTTTATGGTGATTATTGTACGGATATTGATGATTTCGATGGTTGGGATGGCTAATTTTGAGATGCTGTACGGACTCGGGGTTGCCATTTTTTTTATTGCTCACTTTGTGGTGAACATCGGTATGACCATAGGGCTCCTGCCAGTGACGGGAATCACCGTCCCTTTTATGAGCTTTGGCGGGTCGCACCTTTTAGTGGAATTTGTCGCGCTTGGTCTCTTGGTAAGTATGAAAAAAACTGCGCGCCCTACTCACCGCAATGCATTGAAAAATGAATTTTTAGGAGTGTGATGTTCTCTCGCTATTTCATTCTTTACTTATTTTTATAAAGGGTGATAGTTTCGGCAACCATGCGATCAATGGTAAAATTATTTATAACAGTATTGTTAAGTATTCTACCAAAATTATTTCTTTGCTCAGGATTTTCCATCATCTGTTCAATTGTATGAAAAAGAGCTTCGTTGTTGCGGGGAGGGATAAGAAGTCCCCCCTTTTCATCCTCAATGATTTCAGGGATTCCTCCGACAGCAGTTGCCACAACAGGAAGTCCCGCAAGTCCTGCTTCGAGGAGGACATAACCAATAGCTTCTGTGGTGGAGGGGAGGACAAATAAGTCAAGCGCTTTCAAATAACGAGCTGCGTCTTTTACAAAGCCTGCCAAGAACACGCGATGATGGAGTTTGTGGCGCTCAATAAGGGCGGTTAGATGTTCCTTTTCTTGCCCGTCACCCAAAATAACATAATAAAGATTTTTGTTTTCGGGAACAAGTTTTGCAAATGCTTCTATTGCGTATGTTAATGACGGTGATCTTTTGTTGAGCTCCTACCCAGCGCATATTACGAGAAATACTATCCGATACGGCAATAGTTTTGTGGCAGAGAAGCACGGTAATCCAAGAGATTATTTTAATAAAGAAGCGCGCCATATAGGGGCGATCTTCATTAAATGCCCAGCCGTGCGCGGTGAAAATAATGGTAGGTGTCAGGTGGTAGGTTTTAGGTCTTAGGGAAATACAGCATAGTCGCGCGGCGAGAGCGCCGAGACCGCTTGCTTTTGCGCTGTTGAGATGAATGATGTTGGGGCGCTCGGCGCGAAAGATTCTCCAGAGTTCTACAAAACTTTTAAAATCCTTTAAAAGACTTACATCGCGTGTGAGGGAAAATATATTAATGACGTGTATGCCTTGCTCGCGAAGTTTATCGGTGAGGATACCCGCCCTACCAACGACAACCGCCACCTCGAATTTGTCTTTGGGGAGATTTGTCGCAAGGTCGTATACATACTTTTGCGCCCCGCCGAAATTGGACTTTGTGATGACAAATAAAATCTTATTTTTACGAGAGTCTTTATCCATATTCTATATTCTCCTTGAATTACGAAAAGTTTTTTGTATTGTTTTTGCGGGGCTGGGAATGGTCTGGCAAGCAAAAACAATACAAAAAACTTTTCGTAATTTAAGGATATTCCATATTCTACATTCTACCTTAAATATGCTAATATGGGGAGAAATGAAAATCCTTAATAATAGACGAGAACCAATTATCCTTTTCTTGGGAGATTTGTTCCTCTTTTCATTGTCTCTTTGGGTCGCGCTCACGATTCGTTATGCTTCCGTGCCATCTTTTGGGCTTATAAAACAACATCTTGTGCCGTTTACTGCCCTTTTTGCGCTTTGGGTATTTGTCTTTTTTATTGCTGGGCTCTACGAAAAACATACCCTGGTCTTTAAAAGCAAGCTCCCCGCGCTTATCTTGAATATTCAGGTAATAAACAGTCTTATTGCTGTTTTGTTTTTTTATCTCATCCCCTTTTTTGGTATTACGCCAAAAACAGTCCTTTTCCTTCACCTTGTTGTTTCTTTCGCATTTCTTGCCGTATGGCGTGTTGTGCTGGTTCCTCGGTTTGGTTTTCGTCATCGCGACAATGCGATTTTAATTGGTGCTGGTCGCGCGGGAGCGGATGGTTCGCGCGAGATTTCCGTAAAATCGGAAATGCAAGAACTGAAAGAAGAAGTAGATGGAAACGAACGATACAATTTCTCGTTTATCTCTTCGGTCAATCTTGACCAGCTCGACGGTATTGCCTTTCAGGAAGAAGTCGTGGAGAAAGTTTATAGCGAAAATGTTTCGTCTATTGTCATTGACCTTAAACATGAAAAAGCAAACTCTATTCTCCCGTCGCTTTACAACCTCATTTTTTCAAATATACGGTTTTTAGATATGTATAAAGTATACGAAGAGGTTTTTGATCGTATACCTCTTTCTCTGGTGGGTTATAATTGGTTTCTTGAGAATATTTCCTTTTCCCCGCATACGATGTACGATACGCTGAAAAGAATTATGGATGTTTTTATTGCGGGGATTTTGGGTGTTCTTTCCCTTGTCGTCTATCCGTTCGTTATCCTTGCAATCAAAATTGAAGACGGGAGTCCGGTTTTTATCAAGCAGGAGCGAATAGGAGAAGGGAATCGCACTATCCATTTATGGAAATTCCGCAGTATGCGGGGGAGCGATAAAGGGGTCTGGCTTTCTCCAAATGACGCGCGCGTTACAAAGGTTGGACGCTTTCTCCGAAAGACGCGTATTGACGAACTTCCTCAGTTGTGGAATGTGGTCAAAGGGGATATCTCGCTCATCGGTCCTCGCCCTGATATTGTTGACTTGGGGAAAAAACTTGCGCACGAACTTCCCTATTATATGGTTCGCAATCTCATCAAGCCGGGGCTTTCGGGCTGGGCTCAACTTAAACAAGATTCACCTCCTCAGTCTCTTGAAGAAACACGCGTTCGTCTTGCATACGATTTGTATTATCTAAAGAATCGTTCATTTCTCCTTGACCTCATCATCGCGCTCAAAACGATAAAAGTACTGTTGATGCGGATGGGGAGATGATAGTTTATAAAGTTCATAAAGTTTGTAAAGTCGAAAGGAGATGCGAAATTCGCTCAAAACCTGTTTTTTATGAAATTATGTTATAGTAATCCAATATGGAAAAACAAGTAACAATCTTTATCACCGGCGGGGCGGGGTATGTGGGCGCGATGCTCGCGGACCAGTTTTCAAAGCGTCCTGATGTAAAAGAGATTATTTTGCTCGACAAAGAAGCTTTCCCTGATTTACTCAGCGATAATTCAAAGATATTTTATATACAAGGCAATACCTCTGACGGTAGTTGGCAGGAGGTTGTCGCCCTTAAAAAACCGGAGGTGGTGGTTCATACCGCATGGCAGATTCGCGAGATGTACGGCAATCAAAAGACGCAGTGGAAATGGAATATTGATGGGTCCAACGCTGTTTCTGATTTCGCTTTTAACACACCCTCGGTAAAAAAATTCATCTATTTTTCTACGGTTGCTTCATACGGCGCATTCCCCGAAAATACTATTAAGTACGCATTTACCGAAAAAGATCCATTCCGTAAAGTGGATTATCTGTATGCTGAGGAAAAAAGGATAGCGGAAGAAAATCTTTTGTACACCTATGAGCATAAACGCGATAAAGGAGAAGCGGTACCGCAGGTTTTTATTATCCGCCCTGCCGCAATTACCGGCCCGCGCGGTCGCTATGCGCGTATTCGTTTTGGCCTTCAATCCGCTCTCTCGGGGACGCTCCGAGGGCAAAAATCATTTTGGTACAATATTGTTTCTTTGATGGTGTCGTGGGTGCCCGTTACTCCAAAATGGCTTCGCCAGTATATACACGAAGATGATATCATCGATATTGTCGCGCTCTTTTCTTTTAATAATATAAAAGGCGAGTACGAAGTTTTCAATGCTGCCCCTCCCGGACCTCCTGTTCTCGGTCTCGATATGGCGCGCGCAGTTGGCAAAAGGATGCTCCTTATTCATCCCTATATGGTGCGCATTGTATTTTTTGTCTTATGGCACCTTACTCGTGGACGCATTTCCACCGCACGCGGGAGTTGGAAAGGGTACTCCTATCCGATAAAAGTTGATGGTTCAAAAATTACGAAACAGTACGGTTATCAGTACGCCCATGAATCACGCGAAGCATTTGTAAATAATAAAGGACGGTACGAAGCGGATGCGATCAGGCAGTAGGGGTATTTTGAATCTGTGCATTTTTTGTCCTTGCAAAAGCTCTCAAAATGCGTACAATAGGGTCTATTATGTGGAAAACAAGATTTTGGGCACTCCTCTTATTGATTGCGGGGGCAAGTATTGGTTATTTTATTTATGCTTCGGTCCCTTCTCTTCATGAAGGTAAAACTGTTCGTCTTCAGTCATTTGCAGAAAAATTTCCTTTTAAACTCGGCCTCGATCTCTCGGGTGGAGTACAATTGGTCTATCGAGCAGATGTTTCTTCGGTAAAGTCGTCTGAAATAGGGAGCGCGATGGACTCACTCCGTGATGTTGTGGAACGACGCATCAATCTTTTCGGAGTCTCTGAGCCGATTGTGCAGACGGAAAGCAAAGGGGGGATTGCGGGAAATGTTGAAGAGCGACTTATCGTAGAAATGCCGGGTATCACTGATGTGAAAAAAGCAGTGGAGATGATTGGACAGACCCCTAAGCTTGAGTTTATGACCGAGCGTTCCGCAAAAGAGATTGAAGCATTCAATAAAGCTCTCACAAAGTTTAAAGCTGACCAAACCGCGGGGAGACCCCTCACGCTCCCCGCAGAGCTTCTCGCTGGTCCCTACGCTCCCAGTGAACTCAACGGTCGTTTTCTTGAAAAGGCGGTTCTTGATTTTAATCAGACAACGCGTGAGCCAGTCATCTCTCTCGTCTTCAATAAACAAGGAGGAGATATTTTTGCTAAACTTACCAAAGACAATATTGGCAAAACGATCGCTATTTTTCTTGACCGCGACCTCGGCAACAGTGAGCCGATCTCAGCGCCAGTGGTAAGGGAAGCTATTACTGGCGGGAAGGCGCAGATTTCAGGCAAGTTTACTCCTGCGGAAGCGAGGACGCTCGTAGGTCGCCTCAACTCGGGAGCGCTTCCTGTCGACAAACTCGAACTTCTCTCTACGGAAATAATTAGCGCGCCACTCGGAGCTCAAGCGCTCAATGCTGGTGTTTGGGCTGGGGTCTTTGGACTCCTTGCAGTCGCAATATTTCTCATTCTCTGGTATCGTCTCCCGGGGATTGTGGCGACGGTCGCTCTTTCTCTCTATGTTGTCTTGATGCTCACGCTCTTTAAATTTTTCCATATTACGATTACCTCGGCGGGCATAGCCGGTTTCATCCTTTCTATGGGTATGGCGGTGGATGCAAATATTCTCATCTTTGAAAGAACAAAGGAGGAACTTCGCAATGGGCATAATGTGCGTGATGCTATCCACGAAGGGTTTACCCGCGCATGGACATCGATTCGCGATTCAAACATTTCAAGCATTATTACGGCAATCATTCTCTTCTATCTTGGTACGAGCTTGATCAAGGGGTTTGCTTTGACATTCTGGCTCGGTGTTGTTGTGTCGATGTTCTCCGCGATCACCGTATCGCGCGTCCTCCTCTACGCTATTCCTTTCAAGGGGAACAATGTGGTTACGAGAGCGTTCTTCGGTAGCGGTTTTCGCAGACTTCACTAAAACCTAACACCTAAAATTATGTTCATCATCAATTATCGAAAAATCTTTTTTATTCTTTCAGCAACGACCATTGCGCTTTCTTTTTACGCGGTGATTGCAAAAGGACTTCATTATAGTATTGATTTTAGCGGGGGATCTATTATGGAAGTTTCGTATACCCCTGTTTCAGGCGCGGAACTTTCAGATAAAAACCGTCCCGATATAGAGACGATCAAAGCTTCTCTTGATAATGCAGGATTCTCTGATGCGAGAATTCAAATGGCGGGGGAGCGTGGCGTAATGATCAAGACGCGCGCTCTCTTGGGAAGCGAATCTCAAAAACTTTCTCAAGCGCTTTCTTCCGTTTCAGGTTTTACTATGGAAGAAAAACGCTCGAGCTCTATCGGTCCAACGATAGGCAAAGAGCTTCGCTCAAAGGCGCTTCTTGCTATCGTGATGGTCATCTTGGGTATTGTGCTTTTTATTGCATACATATTTCGTCGTGTTTCAAAACCTGTTGCATCGTGGAAATACGGCGTGGTGACTGCTATGACTCTTTTGCACGATATTATCGTTCCTGCGGGGATTTTCATATGGTTGGGCAAGGAAATCGATACACTTTTCGTGGTCGCGCTCCTTTCGGTGATGGGTATTTCCGTGCACGATACCATTGTTGTTTTTGATCGCATCCGTGAAAATTTAAAAATAAAACTATCAAATGATTTTGCAACAACCGTTGGGAAGTCTCTCGAGCAAACATTTAGTCGTTCCATCAACACCTCGCTTACCGTTATGTTCGTGCTCGCTACTCTTTATTTCTTTGGTCCCGCATCCACAAAAGATTTCTCAATGATTCTCTGGATTGGTATTTTTGTCGGTACCTACTCATCAATATTTATCGCAAGTCCGCTCTTGGTTGTTCTTGAAAAGTGGCAGTCCCGTTAGGGGTCGCTCGGTTCTTTGATTTAAAATGCACGCATAATTTTTTGCTAAAAATTTGTTCTGCTCGCGCCGTCGCGCTTGCGCAAGGCATTTTAAATTAAAGAATTTCGCTATGAAGCAAAGATCATCTGTGTCACAATTACATCATGGGAAAATAAAAAATAATATGAAAATCACATATGATCCAAAAATAGATGCAATATACATAAAGTTTCAAGATGGAATTTTTGTGTCAAACAAAGA